>SKKO01000381.1 GCA_007123715.1 Balneolaceae bacterium
GCATTATGGTTCTATTTGCTAATTCCCTTATTAGATCATAGGGCAAGAAAAATTTTAATTAACCTTAAATAAATGAATGCCATTGAAATCAAAAATCTGAGAAAAGTTTATAAATCCAATATATGGGGATTAAATGGTCTTGATTTAGTAATACCTACTTCTCAAATCTTTGGAATATTAGGCCCTAATGGGGCTGGTAAATCGACAATGATGAACATTCTGGCTGGTTTGTTAAAACCAACAGAGGGTGAGTTCAAAATGTTTGGAATGAAAATCCGAAAAGGAGACTATGAATATAAAAGAAATGTTGGATTTGTACTGGATCAGCCTCATTATATTTCAAAACTGAACATAATTGATTATCTGCAATTCTGTGGTGCCATGTATCAAATTCCGGTTGTACAATGCCAAAATCGGATAGAAGAATTACTCATTTTTTTGAATTTACATGAAAAGAAAAAATCATTGATAGAAAAGTGTTCAACGGGGGAGAAAAAAAAAGTGTCACTTGCTTCCGCGTTAATACATCATCCCGATCTTCTTATTTTGGATGAACCTTTAGAGGGAATAGATCCGGTCTCTGCCAAACAGATTAAAGATAATCTCAATTTCATGGCAAGTAAAGGAATTACTGTTGTTTTAAGCTCACATAATATTGAAATGGTAGAAAATCTTTGTGATGAAATTGCCATCATAAATAAAGGAAAATTGCTCTTTCAGAGTAAAACTGCAGATATCCGAAGAAAAATTAAAAATGAATTAAACCAGACACCATATAAATCCTTGGAAGAGATCTTCATTGATTTGGTTACCGATAAACATGACAAGGAAAAACCAATATCAAAGCTTTCTTGGTTATAAGTTTAAATTCACATTAAACATATCAAATTTCAAATTTAATGCTGAGCTACAGGTCACATGATATTCAAGATATTCATCCTGAGTTTGTTACTGATAGTTCCATTTTCGTTAAACTTAACTTCTCGATTGTATTTGGAGGTGTCTGTGTTACATATCTATTGCTAACCTACTTGTCAGAAGCATGGATTTTTACCGGCGAGTTTTATTACAGAAACCTGTCAACAGAAATTTCTCTCTATTCAATTGAAGGAATATTGGAAACTAAAGAAAGGTTTTGGTGGGTTGCCTATTTTGTACAGATTCTCGTCATCCTATTTAAAATGTTATTTGCGGCTCTCTGTATATTTATTGGTGTAGTTTTGTCCGATATAGAAATTGCTTTCAAAGATCTTTTCAAGTCGGTAGTTATAACCGAAAGTATTTTTATTGTATCACAATTTGTTTATCTGGTTAATCTTTATGTAAATCGGGCGGAATTGACATTTGAGACAACAACCAACTACTTTCCATTATCAATGTTGAGCTATTTGGGGGTAGAAAACGTCGACCCCTGGCTCCATTACCCCCTCCAAACCCTCAACCTGTTCGAAATTGCTTACATTCTGTGTATCTCATGGCTGCTGTCCAAACAGTGGAAACCCGATTTTATCGAAAGTATTAACATTGTTCTGCCTTCATACGGTATTGGATTATTGATCTGGATGGTGTTAGTTGTATTTTTAACCCTTCAAATCAGCTGACGATGAGGAAGGAGATTGTAAAACTAATTGCGGGTGCGGAAGGAATTGGAGTTGTGGTTCTGGTTGAAATTACTGCAGCTCAGATGGGTGATCGGGAGAATGTTTTGGAGCACATTACCCAATGGCCTGATCTGGCAGTGCAAACCCTGGAGGGAAATGAGATCGCCACCAGTCAGCTTCTTTCCGGAGCCCCTGTTCTGTTCAACTACTTTAATACCGAATGCATTTTTTGCAAGGCTGAGATCGAGGAAATAGCCGAGCATACAGCACTGCAAGACGCGGTTACTCTGGTTTTTATGTCAGACGAAGATCCGGAAATTTTAGAACGGTTTCGTCACAAATACGGATTTGATGAAAATCCAAATGTCCTGTTTTTTGTTTGACACCGGTGGGGTGGTGAAAGAATATTACCGAATCCGATCCGTCCCGGCAACGTATATCTATAACTCAGAAGGGAAACTGATCGAATTTTTTCGGGGATCGGTCAAAGCAGAAGCACTCTATTCTCATGTAATGGCTATAGGAAAAGAAGCCGAGTGGGATATGAGATAATGAGAATTGCTTATGGATGAAAAAAGTAAAAAGGGTACCATCAAAATCATCCAAAAAAGCCGGGTTCAGCAGCACGACCAATCCGACTGCGGTGTGGCCTGTATGTTATCCATTATCCGGTATTTTGGAGGCAATGGCAGCCTGGAGAAGCTGCGGGAAGAAAGCGGCACTACCAAATCGGGAACAACCTTGCTGGGATTGTTCCAGGCCGCGCCCAAATTCGGGCTTATTGCCGAAGCATACGAGGCCGATATTCCCAACCTGAAAGAACAGACCGATCCCTGCATCCTGCATATTATAAAAGAGTACCACCTTCAACACTATGTGGTGTGTTATGGGTTTGACGGGGATTCATTTTTAATCAGTGATCCGGCAGATGGGGTAAAGAGGTGGAGTGAGGAAGAGCTGGAATCTGTCTGGAAATCGAAAGCTCTCTTGCTGGTGAAAAAGAGAGGCGATTTCATTTCCCGTAAAGATTCCGGCCGGGAAAAGTGGCAGTGGATTCGCAACCTTGCCGAAGAGGACATTCCCATTCTTGGTGTTGCCGCGGCAATCGGGCTATTTATCGCTGTACTGGGACTATCAACGGCCATCTTTACCCAAAAACTGATTGATGAGTTTCTGCCTGATGAAGATACGCTTAAACTCTTTGTGGGGCTTGGCCTGCTTACCTTTTTGTTGCTTGCACGAAACGGGCTATCGTGGATTCGTCATCTTTTTCTCATTCGCCAAAGTCGCGACTTTAATAATCGGATGATCCATTCGTTTTACGGCTCTCTGCTCCGACTACCCATACCCTTTTTTCACAACCGAAAAACGGGCGACCTGATAGCCAGGATGAACGATACCCGCCGCCTGCAAAGCACCATTACCTACCTGATCGGGGATGTGATTATTGATGTATTACTGGTTATCACAGCTACAGTTTTTATCATGTACTATTCGGTGCCATTGGGATTATTCATTTTGATCTCCTTACCAGTTTTTTTCCTGTTAACCTGGAAATATCACATACCCATCCGTGAAGGCCAGAAAGAGGTGATGAAAGCCCATGCCCTCAATGAGAGTAACTATGTGGATACCATCCAGGGTATAGCTGCGATCAAAGAGAACAACAAAGAACCCTTCTTCTCGAACGTAACCAAACAGATATACGGCCATTTTCAGAATACAATTTTCGATTTGGGAAATGTCGGCATTCGATTTTCGTTTTGGGCAGATACGGCAAACGTTTTATTTATTGTAGGTGTGTTTGCCTGGGGTTCGGTCATGGTGCTGAATGGAGAAATTCTTCTTGGGGCTCTAATCGCAGTCGTTCAAATGAGTGGTCAATTGATTCCATCTGCAAACCGCCTGGCTCTGACCAATCTTCAATTACAAGAGGCAAGGGTGACATTCGACAGGATGTATGAATTCACTTCTTTACAGCCGGAATATTCTATAAACGGACAGGAAAAAGACGATCAGAAGTTTCGGTTTGATTCACTGTACATCAACTCTTTGTCCTTTCGTTTTCCGGGACGTAGTCAGCTTTTAAAGAATGTTTCAATAAAGATTAAAAAAGGGGAGATGGTGGGCATTCTTGGTGAAAGCGGATGCGGAAAGACCACGATCCTGCACATTTTGAAACGGTTTTATGATGAAGAGTCCGGGCAAATCCTTATCAACAGCACCGAGAATCTGGAACAGATTCCGGTTCCTCATTGGAGAGGGTGTATCGCTTCAGTTCCACAGGAGATCAAAATATTTAATGCCTCTTTAATTCAGAATATATGCCTTAAAGAATTCAGCACGCCGGAAGAGATTGAAGGTGTGATAACATTTTGCAGAGAAAATGACCTCGAACAGTTCTTTCAATCATTTCCCCAAGGGTACGCCACTCTGCTGGGTGAAGAGGGCGTGAATATCTCCGGTGGCCAAAAACAGATGGTTGCACTGGCCCGGGCACTTTATCAAAAACCTCAATTGTTGCTTCTGGATGAACCCACCTCAGCAATGGATCGCGAAACAGAGAAAAAAGTTTTGAATCTTTTAACCAATTTAAGAGATCAGATGGCAGTGATGATGGTGACTCACCGCGTACAGAGCATTAAACATGCAGACCGGATTTATATTTTGGAACAGGGAGAGATGAAAACATCCGGATCGCCAAAGTCTTTATTGGAAGGTGAAAACCTGTTCTCGAAAGCCGTGATAGATATAAGTGGTATTATGGTTTAAACCATTTTTTACGTTATAAAACCTATTTTTGAAACAATGATTGAAATTTATGATGATACTGATGAATCAACTCTGCCATTTGATCTAAAATGGAGTGGAAGACTAATTTTATTGGTCATTTCAACTTGTTTGATCGTCGCAACTTTAGCGGCATTGGGTAGCAAACCATTTTTTGAAATTTCAACCACATACGGCGTCTCTATATACGCAATATCTGGTTTTGTATCTATTGGTTTATACGTCCTAATGCATGAAATTCAGAAATACCCCTCGTTTTTTGCTGCTTTATCATTTTTAATCCTAGGTTTATCTACTCATATTACTGGATTTGATACCACTTCCGGGATTACAATGTCTCTTTTTTCCGCAGGTTATATAGTCCTTTATCTTTTTATGATCCAAGTGTATAATGTTGATAAACCTGATAAATAGTTCTTAGTGAATGTTTAATGAACAATCTATTAAGATAAGTCTTGATGAAATTCAAGATTGGAGTGCAAAATTGAGTTTCACCCTCACAGTTTTAACATTACTACCCTTTTTATTTATGTGGGGTTATTCTGATTCTATTTCATTTTTAGGGAATATTCACGAATCTTTTATTCAGTGGGTTGGAATTTTTTTAATCGTTATTCTTCTCTTTATTTTTTCACTTATTATTGCGAGTGTGCTTCATGAACTGATTCATGCCGCTTTTTTTCTGCCATTTTTATCATCAAAATTTAAAGGGCTAAAATTTGGATATATGAAAGAAAAAATGGCAATTTATGTTCATCTTAAAGACCCAATTTCAATAACAGGATTTAGAATCGGCTTAATAATGCCGGCAATCATTTTAGGAATTTTACCTATCATTGTTGGACTTCTTTTTGGATACCTTTCTATTCTTCTGTTTGGAATATTTCTTACAGTAGCTGCAATCGGAGATCTTTTACTATTGGTAAAAACCAGAAATCTGCACTCCGGATTTATGATAAAAGATCTTCCGGATGATATCGTGATCAAATCAATTTCTTGGGGAGTGAGCTGAATTTAGTACATTCGGTTTATGGAAAAACAACTGATTGACTACCTCATCCCGCAGGAACTCACAACCCATTTTGATGTGGAAAAGATTGTGGAGACTCCATTGGCCGGTACACAGCATTTTCAACTGCACATTCACCTGACAGAAAAAAACATACTTCCTGATGGTTATGACTGCGAGCAATGGGGAGTGATATCCAGCCATTTCATGCTATTTCTACGCATCTGCTGCCTGCATTGCGAGCTAACGGCTTTTCGGAAGAAGATTGAGCTTCTTTTTAAAAATAGTCCGGGAGAGGCTTACGTAATAATAACGAGGTTGGTTGACAAGTAAATTCTAATACTTAGTTGCTGACATATTTCCTTCTGAATCTCCCATTAATTTACGCCAGGATAGCACAATGACACGAAGGTTCACTAAGTATAATATTAACATAGAATTTTAAAGTTTCGTTTTTTCTCACCCTCTATGAAGGAAGGAGGGGCTCGTATGTTACGATACCGTAATTATGACTTCATTCTAAGGATTGGTATTGATGATTCTTTCATGAAAGTCATTGACTTTGAGTAGTGCTGCCGAACCATACCATGGATGGAGTTCCATTTTGAGCCGCCCGGCCTGTATGGCCGGATCAGTTTCCGTGAGAGCGCGGGCTTCGTCAATTGTGGTTACGTCAAAAATATAAATTCCCCGAAGTTCACCGCCTCCCGGGAAAGGGCCGGCAATAATAAGTTTTCCTTCCGCAGCCAGGCGACGAATATTTTCCATGTGGGCTTCCTGTAGTTCCATGGCTGTTTCAGAATCGTGATCTTGATTCGGTCCGGCTTTTAGCATAGCCATTACGTACCGTCTCATTCCATATTCGTCTGCACCCAGTTCTGCAGCCAATGCTTCATCATAAACCGATGTTGTATTATTTTCGCCAATCTGTGACGGGTTTTCATTCGTTTCGCATCCAATTATTGCAATCAGAAAAAATGAGAGAAAAAACCGGACAGGTTTTAATTTCATAACACAGGTCATCAGTTGAATAATTTTCCAATCATATATTTTCATTCCTGTGTTCCGGTATCAAAGCTAACCATCCAGTTTATTCCGAACTTGTCGGTCAACATTCCGAAATAGGACCCCCAGAACATATTATCCTGAGGCATGGATATGGTTCCTTCATCCGACAAAGCCTTAAAAATCCGGTCAGCCTCATCTCTGCTATCCGTATCCACAGAGATTGAAAAATTGTCGCCGAACGTTACATTATTCTGAGTTGATACAATATCACTGCCCATCAGGATTGTTTCTTTACTGATAGGAAGCGACATATGCATAATACGGGTCTTATCTTGTAAAACTACTTCAAAACCTTCCTGTGGCGGCATATCTCCAAATGTACCGATCCAGGAATATTCGCCGCCGAATACCGTTTTATAAAAATCAAATGCTTCGCGGCAATTGCCGTTAAATGTTAGATAAATATTGACAGAGGCCATTTCTAAATTTTTTTATGTGAAAAAAATGTGACTAAATTTACTACAGCAAAGCCATATTTAACTTGTCATATGACAAGAAAGCAGGGGGCTTAGGTAAGCTCCTTTGCCAGGTCTTTTCTGATTCTGCTGAGTGATGTATCTGTTATACCAAGATATGTGGCAATGTGTTTTACAGGTGCGAGCTGAATAATTTCAGGGTGCTGCTGCTGTAAGGTGAGATAGCGGGTTTTTGCAGATTCAGAAATCATGGAAACCGATCTTTCTTTACATTTAAATAGTTTAAACGACATCCAGGTTCTTCCCCACTCGGTGATTCCTTTCACAGTATATAAATGATTTTGAAAATCAGCAAAATCAATTTTCCAGCAAATCGATTCAGTGAGTGCCTGTATGTACCCTTTAGCAGGCCTGCGGTGGAAGGGATACTTCATGCGATGTGCGATCCGGAACAATCGGTAACCCGCATACCCTCAATTCGGATATGGGCTTTAGTGGGATCATTGCTCGGGGCGGTTGGCAGGGGTCTTTTTTTACCCGGGGCTGCATTGCGCGAATATGGCATCTAACCCATTTCTATAAACATGTTACCCACCCGGGGTGAGTAGTAAATGATAATCTCTGAATCAGGAAATGATCATCCATTTAAAACATTACATAGAGCCATATAAAAATTTAGAAATCACAAAAAGTCAGTAAAAATTGACATGTTTCGAATCTTGATTATCTTATCCCAATTCTACAAATTTTAAAAACTGCGAAGTTGCTCTAAATCTTTGAACAATGCTCTCAAAAATTTCGCTTTATTTATCTAATTAGAGAATTTGTATCGGTGGTATATAAACAATTACACTGATTTTACACCGGAAAACTAATCATGGCCAGGAATCAAACGGGGAACGAAGAACTCAATCAAAAACTGGATGCGCTGCTAAAAAAGCAGACAGAGTTTTCAAAAGAAATTGAGGCCTTGCGGCTCGAAATAGGGCGTGTACAATCACACGAATCATTTACAACGGAACAGCGTGAAACCGCTTTGCACCCAGAGATAAAGTCTGTTGTCGAAAAATTTGAGTCAGAAGAAATACAGCACAAAAAGTTTGCATTTACTGCCTGGCAAAGCCCGAACATCAAAGCCGACTTTGAGAAATATATCGGCGAAAATCTGATCAATAAAATTGGGATTGCAATTTTGGTAATCGGCGTGGCAATCGGTGCTAAATATGCTATTGATCACCAGCTAATCAGCCCGCTGACAAGGATAATTCTGGGCTATCTTACAGCTTTGGGGCTGCTTGGATTTGCCATAAATCTGAAAGAAAAGTATGAAAATTTCAGTGCGGTTCTATTGGGTGGAGCCATCGCCATTCTCTATTTCATCACGTACGCAGCCTATACTTTTTACAGTATGTTTCCACAAATGGCGGCTTTTTCGCTGATGGTATTTTTTACAGCATTTGCAGTAGCGTCGGCCATTTCATACAATAAACAGGTAATTGCACATATTGGCCTGGTAGGTGCTTATGCTGTGCCATTTTTGTTGAGTGACGGATCCGGGAATGTTACGGTTCTCTTTTCTTACACAGCCATCATAAATATCGGAATTCTTGCGATTACGTTTATAAAGCACTGGAAACCTCTCTATTTCACCTCGTTTATTTTCACATGGCTGATATATTGTACGTGGTATCTGCTTCAATTTCGGGCAGAGGAACATACCGGCACTGCACTTATATTTCTGTTTCTATTTTTCGGTATTTTTTATTTGATATTTCTCGGCTATAAACTTCAAAAAAACAGAATATTTGAAAAGGCCGATGTCCTGCTTCTGATTACAAACGCCTTTATCTTATATGGATTAGGATATTCTATTCTGTATCGGCATGAAACCGGAGAGCAGCTTTTGGGATTATTTACGCTGTTAAATGCGGTTCTTCATTTTATTGTTGGGACCTATATTTACAGGCTAAAACATGCCGATCGAAGCCTGTTTTATCTGGTAATAGGGCTTGTACTGGTATTTTTAACCATGGCCATACCTGTTCAGCTTGATGGATCACAGGTAACGCTGCTTTGGGCAGGAGAAGCAGCATTGTTATTCTGGATAGGGAGAACCAAAGGGGTTCCCTTCTACGAAAAAATATCCTATCCGATAATACTGCTGGCATTCTTAAGCATGGTTCAAGATTGGTCTACAGTGTATCACAGCTATATACCAGTTGATCCGGATTCCCGGATAACCGTTATTTTTAATATTCACTTACTCTCCTCGCTGCTGTTTACTGCCGCAATTGGAACGATCACTGCCCTTCAATACAATAAAAAATATTCTGCTGCATATGAGCATCGGCAGGGAATTGCAAGCTTACTTTCGGTATCTGTTGCTGTAATCCTGGTTTTTTCGCTGTATAATGCTTTTCGCCTGGAGATTGCAAATTACTGGTTCCAGTTATACATCGATTCAGCACTTACTGTGGATTCGGAGGATTTAACCCGAAGTTACTATAACACCGATTTGCTAAATTTCCAAAGCATATGGATCCTGAATTATACCCTGTTTTTTACCACTGCAGCTGCTTTTGTGAATACTAAAATGATACGAAGCCCAGGTTTGGGTAAGGTAATTTTAATTTTCATGATATTGGTTGTGGCGGTATTTCTGTTTCAGGGGTTGAGTACACTCAGTAATTTGCGCACAAGTTATTTGAACCAATTTTTGTCTGAGTTTTATCAAATCGGTATCACTCATATCACAATACGATATATTTCGTATGCCTTTCTTGCGGTTGCCATTTATTCTTGTCACAGTCACATAAAACAGGCACTCAGTGAAACTAAATACAGGCATCTATTTGAAATCCTGATGCATTTTGCCATTCTTTGGGTTGCCAGCGCCGAGGTAATCCACTGGATGGAGATATCAGGTTCCAATCAGCCGAACAGGCTCGGGTTAAGTATTCTCTGGGTGATTTACGCCATGCTTCTGATTGCCTATGGAATATGGAAAAAGAAAAAGCACCTGAGGATGGGTGCAATTGTTTTGCTTGGTATAACCCTCTTAAAAGTATTTTTTCACGATATTGCGCATCTGGATACCATTGCAAAAACCATACTGCTGGTTCTTATCGGGATTCTCCTTTTGGTAACCTCATTCTTATACAATAAATACAAGCACCTCATTGCCGATGAAAGATGAAACTGACCAATAGCCTGTTTATTTACCTGTTCATAATTTCACCGATGGTGGTTGGCCAGGCCAGGATATCTGACTTTGATTATAAACGGGAATTGGGCGGAGTTTCCGGGCAATGGCACTCCATTTTACTGCCCGATGATATATTTGGAAAACTGAGGGGCGACCTTCAGGATATTCGGATTTTTGGCATCACTGAAGATGGCAGTACAATAGAAGCTCCCTATCTTCTGAGTATTTCTAAATCCACCACCACACAGGAACAAGTTCCTTTCAGGCTTCTTAACAAATCTCATAACAGCGAAGGGTACTATTATACATTTGAGACTCCTGAAGCCGGACCGGTAAACCGGATTTCACTGAATTTCAGCATAGAGAATTTCGATTGGCTTGTTACGCTGCAAGGCAGCCAGAATCTGCAAGAATGGTACATCATCCGGGAAAACATCCGCATTGTATCCATTAAAAATGAGACGGCAGATTTCCGGCACACTAATCTTGCCTTCCCGTTATCGCAATATCGCTATTTCAGGCTCATGGTACAGAGCGAAGAAGAACCCGGTCTTACGAATGCAACCATAACCCGATATGAAACTTCAGGGGGATCTTTGAAGCCCCATCCTCTTGCAAAGATGGAAGTAATAGAAAATGATCAAACCCGGCAAACTGAAATTGATGTGAGGCTATCGATGCCGGTTCCTGTGAGCAGATTAACGTTTATTGTGTCCGACTCTATTGATTACTTCCGTCCGGTAACCATCCGCTATCTGGCCGACAGCCTGCAGACGGAGCAGGGCTGGAGGTACAGCTATCGCGCACTGGGTTCAGGCATCTTAAATTCAGCTGAGGAAAGCGAATTCAGTTTTAACAGTACAACAGTCAGAGATCTGAGCATCATCATAGATAACCATGACAACCGTCCGCTCTCCATCGTTGGTGTAGAGGTAAAAGGGTATATCCATGAACTTGTTGTTCGCTTTACCGAAGATGCCGGTTACATTCTGGCCTATGGCAATAACCGTGCAACGATGCCAAATTACGATATCGGCCGTTTTACGAATGCCATTCCTTTATCGCCGGCTGCATTGGAATTGGGAGAGGAACTGAGAATAATAAAACCGGAAGAACCGGTTATAAAACCACTGTTTGAAAAACAGATTTGGTTGTGGGGAATCATGGCGGTGATTATTGTTGTATTAGGTTGGTTTTCGATGGCCATGCTGCGTAAAGCATAACAATTGCGAACCTTGACGAAGTTTACCAAATGGAAATAGGATTGGTTTGATTAGTTATCTATTGCTTAAGCAATTAATTCTAATACACAGTTGGATCTGTAGTAGTCCATTTTGCTCATAACCAGTGTTTCCCGCGGAGCGAATTAGGTTGCTTACTGAAACTTAGAGTTGGTAACCTGGCAGCAGATACACCAGACCGCTAACCTTCACTCTGAAACAACGTCCAGGGCACTTGATTTAAAGTGATTGAAGAAGTCTGGTATTACGGTTAACGGATAGCTTGAGTTGGTATTGATGAGAATGCAGATACCGGTGCCATCTTCAGGAGAAAAAGCGATTTCGCTACGGAACCCGTTAACATATCCTCCGTGGTAAACGATTTTTTGTCCATGATTATCAAGTACTCTCCATCCCATTCCATAATGCGATTCGTTCACTCCATCCCAATGCCGGCTAAATCGCTGGTTACGAATGGTAGCAAATGGCTCATAAATTTCAGCCAGCGTCTCTTCAGAAATAATGTCAGGATAGTGCCCAGTTAACAGCAGCAGCCATTTCCCCATATCTGAGGCAGAAGCATTCACCCCGCCGGAAGAAACCGCGTTGTAATATTTTCCGGAAATTGAAACGGGAACGCGTCCCCGTGCACGTGAAACATAGAGATGCGGCGACGCTTTATTCCCGGAATTAAATATGCCGTCATAGCTTGTAGAGGAATGGCTCATCTCTAAGGGCTTTAATAGCTTTTCATACAGAAGCGTGTTAAAGTCGGTATTGGTCTGGGCTTCCAGAACTTTTTCTATCACTGAAAAAGCCGCGTTCTGATAAGAATGCTGAGCACCTTCTCTTGCGATCAGAGGAACTAGTTCAAATCGGGGGATAATCAGGTCCAGAGGGAGTCCGTCTTCCACCAAATTCGTATACGCATGGCGTGGCAATCCGGAGGTATGAGACAACAAATGCCTGACCTGAATTCGGCCGGTTTGTTCCGGATCATTTAGTCTGAAATCCATCAAATAACGGGATACAGGTTGATCCCAGCTTACAAAGCCTTCTTCTGCCAGTACACCAGCCAAAACCGAGGTAAAGCCTTTAGACAGGCTGCCCAGCCTGAATAAGGTATGTTCATCCACTTCTTCAGGCTTGCCTCTCTCTTTTACGCCAAACCCTTTTTGAAATACAATCCGCCCCTCTTTTACAATGACAACCGCCCCGCCGGGTATTTGTTCGTCAATTAACCCAGCTTCAAAACTCTCTGTAAATTGATCCAGGTACAGAGCAAGGGAATGATCCATCACCCATTCTTCAGGCTCGAGATCGTTTGGCTTCGGTTTGATATCGGTAAAGGCCAGGTATGATCCAATAATAACGACCAGTAAAAGAATTGCAGATAAAATTCGAATCACAGAATATCGATGTGTGTTATTAAGATGGGGTTCCTGTTTATGATATATTGAATTACTAAGGATACTAAAAACTGGCTCCGATATAAAATAGTTTTGAGGGGATGATGAAAAAAACTGCAAAATTTTTTCTCAAATTACGCATCTGTCATCGGTAACCACGGTTTGTTTAAGGGGTTTCTTGCGCGAATACCATTTCCGCAGTATTATAATTGGTAACCTTTATTTCATAGGTACATCTGATTCACTGTTTCCAAAGCTTATTTATTCAAACTATTATGAACAGCTCACAATCCGATTCCTCTGCCAAACTCGACCGAAACATGGGTTTTGCTTTGCTAAGGGTAATGCTTGGCATCAATATGCTTGGCCGAAGCGTTGTACGTATTCCGCAAATTGAGACGTTTGCCTCAGGGATGGCCTCTAACTTTGCTGATACCTTTCTTCCTGAACCATTTGTATTGGTATACGCTTATGCTATTGTACTTACAGAAACCATTATCGGGGTATTGCTGATTCTGGGTTGGAAGACCCGATGGGCGTTACTCACCATGGGACTCCTGCTTATTACATTAGCTTTCGGGATGATTCTGCAGCAAAATTTTGGAACCGTGGCCAACATCCTGGTCTATGCTTTTGTGGTTTCTTTTCTACTGTTCAATACGAATTTTGACCACTTTGGAATTGACCGCGGATTTTCATTTAAAAAGTAAATCCTCATTATTTACAACCACCGATATGAAGTGTATTTACTTTACTGTACTCATTTGGATATTTTGGATTGCTTTGGCCGGATGTGATACTTCTGATGGTGAAGGCTTTAATAGGGAATTATTTACGGTATCCGGGCCGGTTGATGCCGGAGAAATCGGATTTGCCCTCAGCCATGAACACCTCATGTCTAACTTCGGGCTACCGATTGATGAAACAGACAATTATGATGAAGCCGTTCTTTTTGAACAGGTTATTCCCTACGCAAAAAAACTTCATGCACTGGGAGTTCATACCATTTTTGATTATACGGCTGCCTATTTCGGAAGGAGGGCTGATATCCTTAAAACAATTTCTGATTCCACAGGAATTCTTATTGTGACAAACACAGGGATTTACGGGGCGGCTAATGACAGATATATTCCGGATTACGCTTACCTTGAAACACCGGAAGAACTGGCAGCACGGTGGGCGGATGAATTTGAAAACGGTATTGATGGCACAGGGATTCGTCCGGGATTCATGAAACTCGCCTTTGATTCCGGTGGACCGTCTGAAATTGACAAAAAGCTGTTTGAGGCTGGAGTGTTGACACATCTGCAAACAGGAATGACCATCGCGGTTCATACCGGCAGCAATCCGAATGCTGTACATTCCCAGCTTGAGATACTTGACAGACATAAAGTGAGCCCGGAAGCATGGATTTGGACGCATGCAAACTGGCACGCGGATACTGATTTTTTACTGATGGTAGCATCCAGAGGAGGTTGGATATCCCTCGATGGTGTGAAGGAAGACAATATAGATGAATACATCAACCGGCTGGAAATATTCAGACGTGAGGAATTGCTTCATAAAGTACTTCTATCTCACGACGGTGATGCCTGGCCAATGGGTGCTGAAATCCGGCCATTTCACGCTATTTCCACGCATCTGCTGCCTGCATTGCGTGAAAATGGATTTACTGAAGAAGAAATTAAATTGATCTTCACAAAAAATCCGGGAATGGCTTATGGAATAAAAATCAGGCCGGCAAAAGATTAATGATGTAACCGGTTTTTGATCCTCATAATTAGTTATAAGTTACTATTTCAAACTCCTCAACAAAAACCAGTTCACAGGCGCCGTTTCCGGTATCGGTACGGGTAAGTGAGCTAACCCATTTCCATCCGTCCGGTGCTTCTGCCCGAACCAGTTTGCCTTTAATGGC
Source organism: Balneolaceae bacterium (assembly GCA_007123715.1). Taxonomy (GTDB): domain Bacteria; phylum Bacteroidota; class Rhodothermia; order Balneolales; family Balneolaceae; genus Rhodohalobacter. The sequence continues at coordinate 14,637 of SKKO01000381.1, forward strand.
AATCAGATCTCCCTGCCTTACTTTTTTCAAAGTGCGTTCTATTTCCCTGTTTGCGGGAATCATATGCATATTAGCGCTGTGGGTTTCTATTTCCCGGCGCGGAATGGGAAACTCACGAACCCTCCAAAAATAAAAACGGGTAGCCTGTCGAATCCGGATATATTCCAAAACAGATTCATCCGACATTCGTCCCCAGCCAAGGACAAAATCAATGGGTGAGAGATCGGATTCGCGGCCCCAGCTGTAATTTTTTCGTGCAAGAACACGTGCCTTAACTTCGAAGGTAGCCATCGGCGTGATAAAATAATCATTGTGCATAAACATCGGCGCGTTACTGATATTCTCCTGGATGGGTTCATCCGGTGCAAGTATTCCCGGTCCGTGGTTTATCGCTTTGCCCGTATACCACCAGCCAATCAGGCCGGCAAAGATCAGTAAAAGCATGGTACTGCTTGTGATGGTTTTGAAACCGAAGGCCATGATTAGCTATCTTTTGTGCGGTTTGGTATTATCGTTTCTGCTGTTGTTCGAAAAATTTTGCGTATACCTCTATTCTTTTACAGAAAATCTGTAAACAGTGGTTGTGGCATATTCCTCACCGGGCAGAAGAAGTGTTGACGGAAAACCGGGCTGATTCGGTGTATCGGGGAAATGCTGGGTTTCGAGACAAAAAGAAGTTCGATGCAGGTAGGGTTCCCCGCGTTTACCGGTTTCATTTCCGGTTAGGAAATTGCCGCCATAAAACTGGATGCCCGGTTCAGAGGTCAAAACGTCCATTTTTCTGCGGCTCCCAGGGTCGTAAACACTTGCCGCAAAGTTAAGTGCACCCGTGTTGCTATTTGGATTCAACACAAAGTTGTGGTCATAACCGCTTCCGTAAACCATTTGCGGATGATTTGACTCAATTCTCTCTCCGATTTGCTGATATTCCCGGAAATCGAGCGGAGTATTTTCAACAGGCTGAATCTCGCCAGTGGGAATCAATTGTTCATCTACCGGTGTAAAATGATCCGCATTGATTTTTAAATAGTGATTATTGATGGATGAACTGCCTTCGCCGGCCAGGTTAAAAAAAGCGTGGCTGGTCAGATTTACATGAGTAGCACGATCGGTCTCAGCACGGTATCTGATAACCAGTTCATTATCATCATTCAGAACATATGTAACTTCCGTTTGCAGATTGCCGGGAAATCCTTCTTCGAGGTGTGGAGAGAGATACGTGAGCACAAGAGTCTGGCCATCCGGCTGTTCTGCATCCCATACGACATTATGAAAACCGCCCGGCCCGCCATGCAGGCTGTTTGGGCCGTTATTCGCATTAAGCTGATATTCTTCACTGTCAATTTCAAAACGCGCCAGGGCAATCCTGTTTCCATATCTGCCAATCAGTGCGCCGAAATAGGCTTCCTCAGATTGCACAAATTCTTCAATAGAATGGTAACCTGTTACGATGTCACCAAAAACATGATCCTTATCCGGAACAAAAAGGCTGACGATTCGCCCGCCATAATTCGTGATATCTGCCCGCAGGCCATGATTATTCTGCAGGGTGTAGAGTCTTACAGATTGATCGTTTATTTCAGTTTCAAAATTTTCTGCAAGCGGGAAAGTCACCCCATCGGCAAGTTTAAGTGAGTGGTTCTGTGAGCAAGCCATCATAAAAAAGCCCAGGGAAAAAGAGATTAGAGTCAGGTAGGTCAAATGAAGCATCATAATACTAAATTAAATAAGTGAGTGTCATTTTCCGTGTCTAACACGATTTTTATTCTTGTAATATAAATGAGATTCATCACTTTTATAACAAAATTTGTTACCGGTACCAAAAGGCGGGTATTCCATTATTCATCCACACTCAGGTTTTTCAATCTTTTTCCATAGTCAACCAAATATCGTTCATAGGGTTGATTAAGTAATTCCGAGCTGATAAGAAAATCTGCTGAAGATCTGTTACAGGCGAGCGGAATATTATAAACAATAGCAATTCGAAGAAGGGCTTTTACATCCACATCGTGTGGTTGTGCCTGAAGGGGATCCCAGAAAAAAATGAGGATATCGATCTTGCCTTCGGCAATAGCGGCACCCATTTGCTGATCACCGCCCAGCGGGCCACTCATAAACCGGTGAACCGGCAATCCCAGTTTTTTGGCGATCAGCCCACCTGTGGTGCCGGTTCCGAATAATTTATGGTTTTTGAGGATTTCTTTATTGTACTCTGCCCAATCGAGTAAATCACGTTTACGGTAATCGTGAGCTACGATTCCGATTCGTTTTTTTTCATACATTTTTGCGGTATGTGAGGCAATGCTGGGGTGTGTTTTTTTCATGGCTCAGGTTTTAAAGTTCAGGATTTGGTGTTTGGTTAGCACAAATGGTTATCTAAATAAGGAATTGGCACAACCCCCATAGAGATCGGCGGACATTTGCGTCATCTGTTTCCAAGTCACAAGTACAAACTAAGCCATTTTATTACCCTGTGAAAGTCATATAGATAGCGATAATGATCGACATCAGGAGGACCGACCAGCCCACATCTTTCCAGTTCCAGCTTGTCCGGGATTCGCGGCGATCTTCTGCAGTCAATGTGTTATAAGTGAGGCCTGATATCTTATCATGATCGGGTTCCTTGGTCATGTAACTGACGGCCACCATCACCACAATACAGATTACAAACATTCCCATGCTGTAATACTGAAAGAAGATGTTATTGACAATCCATAGAAATGATCCCTCTGTGTAAGCAAAATCATCAAACAGAAAAGCAGGGGTATCCACGATGAGACGGAACAGACCGAGGAAAATACCGACAATCAGGGCACTCAAACAGCCTTCCCTGTTCAGACGGCTATTAAAAATTCCCATAAAGAAAACCACAAAAATGGGCGGGGCCAGGTATGATTGAATTCCCTGGAGATAATCGTAAAGCCCGCGGCTTCCCTGAATAACCGGGATCCAGAGCAATCCGATAATGATCATGGCGCCAACGGCTAACCTGCCGACCCACACCAGTTCCTGATCTGAAGATTTAGGTTTGAGTTTGTTGTATAAGTCCATCGTAAAAAGGGTGGATGATGCGTGGAAAACACCTGCCAGGGAACTCATCAATGCAGCAAGTAAACCTGCCATAACCAATCCACGTATTCCAACGGGTAAAATATGTGCTACCATCATAGGAAAAGCAGCCTGAGCGTTTTCACGGATCACTTCACCGTCCGCACCAATCATGTGTTGCTGCATCTCGGCAATCATTCCGGATTTGGCAAGTGCAAAAGCAATGATTCCGGGAATAATAAAAATGAAAACAGGAAATAATTTCAGGAAAGCAGCAAAAATACTACCGCGCCGGGCTTCCTGTTCATTAGGAGCACCTAATGCCCTTTGAACAATATATTGATCGGTTGTCCAGTACCAAAGACCCACAATAGGTGCAGCAAAGAGCATTCCAAGCCAGGGATATTGGTCGTTAAAATACCAGGCCATTTGGTCCCCGGTATTTACCGGTGCCCAGGTAATGTCCATCCCTTCGGGAACAAGTGGTTTCCACAAGTTGAACATATCTGTCCCGACTATCTCCACAAGTTGACCCCACCCGCCTACTGCTTTTAATCCATAGATCAACACAAAGACAGATCCGGATATAAGAACAATAGCCTGAATAGCCTCAGTATAAGCGACTGCGCGGAGCCCGCCGAGCGCCGTATAGATACCGGTTATAATGATCACAATCATCGAACCGATCCAAAAACTATTCAGCCCCATAAAACTCAGTTCCGGCATCAAAACACTTATTACCACACCTCCTGCAAATATGCCTACGGCAATTTTTGTGAGTATATAACCAATCAGGGAAACACAGGAGAGCAGTGTTCTTGCAAGGGGAGAGAAACGGCGTTCAAGAAATTCGGGCATGGTAAATACTTTCGAACGGATATAGAATGGAATCATAACCCAAGCCAAAACCAACAGACACCATGCGTGTAATTCATAATGTGCATATGCAACACCGTCTGTGGCTCCGGATCCCGAGAGGCCCACCAGGTGTTCCGAACCGATATTTGAGGCAAAGATTGAAGTACCAACAACGAACCACCCCAGATGACGGCCGGCCAAAAAGAAATCGGAAGGTGTATCTGTCTTTTGTTTTATGACCCACCATGCAATTCCGAAAATAAGCAGGAAATATCCTCCTATTACAAGCCAGTCAATGGCAGCAAGTGTACCCATGGTTTTTTGAATTAAGTGTTAATTGAGCTGTTAAGAATACTAGTCCCTTTAAAATGACGGGTAAGTCGTCATCCCATAGGGAGAGGCAGACGAGTCGACCCATAATCTTATCATACTTCTTAAATGACTTATTTTTCGAAAAACTTGACCGATGGCTACGACAAATGATATATGACACGACACTAGCTACCAGTAAGATTTTCAACATTTTTAAAGAACGGACGCTACGAGATTTTTTTAGACCTCTTTGTATTCGATACCTAAAATGTTGCACAGCATCTTCCATTTTTTGCGCTGATCTCCATGATGAAGAACCTGGTGATGTGTGCCGCCGGCTTTCAGCCAGTTGTCATTGCATTCCCGGAGTCCGTTTTCAGGTTTAAAATGAAAGTAGGGCATTTCGATGGTCGGGTATTCTTCGGTATCCAGTATTTCACCGAATGACACAACGAGCCTGAACTCTTCACCCTTCAGATGAACGAGCGAAACCATTGTAGCCGCACCCGGCTGAGCCATAAAAACAGTGGTTGGCGGATTTTCAAGATCGCCGATACCCAAAACACGGTTGGCAAGCCGAACCGGTTTGTCTTTGCGCGCAATTTTCCAGTTACCTTCACCCATATGGCTCATCAGCATGGAGCCGCGTTTGAAATCCATCGCATACATTTCTGTAAAATGGGCGTTATCTTCAAGTACATGGCCGGCCGCTACCATGCTTGCCGTGTTAGTATCTCCCTCAGCGGCATATCCGTAGCCCTCGGCCATCAGGTTGGAAGCAGCCAGCATGTTGATCTGCTCAAAACGCCCATCGCCTTTAAAAGTATCAAAATGGGCGGAAAACCCCTGGTAGTTATTCTCTTCCAGGAATTTCCTGAAACCCAGGTACATTCGTACAGCGTATCGCAGGTTTTTCTCTGGCATATCGTCATCCACAACAAAACGCTCGCGTTCTATCGCAACCTGGTCATCAATATCCTTATCCGTTACAGCTTCCATCAGGCGGTGAATCTCTCCCATGTACTCCCTGTTTACTTCCGGCCCGATTATTCGTGTAAATGCAGCTTCATCAGAAAGAGTATCGCCCATTCCATGCATTTTCCCGATGGCTGCAATCCTCATCCGTCTCAATGCGGCTGCTGCCTGTGCAGCTTTCGCCCAATTGCCAACAAAATCCCTGAAATCTGAACTTTTCCAGTCGGCCGATATCACCTCGAAGCGATCCCCGCATGTTCGAAGAATTGCGTTAGCCATATCCTGGGCGCCGTGGATTCCCTGGTTGTAGGTGAGGTCGGCCATATCCCACTCTGTTGTAACTTCAGGAACAGGCTGAATATTTGCCAGTAACAACGGAAGATTATTGTTTTGGAGCGCGCGTACCGTCCGCATAGCGGGGCCGTAGGTAAGCATGATAATCATTACGCCATCCAGCCGTTTGTGATTAAAATCCCCGAGGATTTCTTCGATGTCCTGACGGTTGCGGGCGGCTTTTGGGAACTCCCAATCTGCCACATCCGAGAGTTGATGGCATACTTCCCGGGCATATGTTTCCTGACGTTCGGTAATACCGGGAAGAGACTTGTCATACAATTCCTGCATGATGCCCAACAATCCGATCTTGGGTTTACTTTTGGATAGCATAGTCATAATTGTTTTTTCTTCTCAAGGATTAATAATTATTTCTGCCCGTAATAGGCATCTTTACCATGTTTTCGGTCATAATGTTTTTTAATGAGCGATTCCTTCATCGTGGAAGCATCCGGATTGATCTGTAAACTGAGGTAAGCCATTTCAGCTAACTGTTCCAAAACAGCGCTGTTGTAAACAGCTTTTTTTGCAGAATTGCCCCAGGTGAACGGAGCATGATTTCCCACCAGTACCATTTCAACTTCCTTGTGCGAAAGCTTTCGTTCTTCAAACAGATTCAGAATTTGAAAACCGGTTTGATATTCGTAATCGCCTTTAATCATTTCGTCATCCATGGGCCGAGCACACGGCACATCCACTGTGAGGTGATCGGCATGGGTAGTTCCCAAAATCGGAATATCTTTGAGCGATTGTGCCCAGGCGGTAGCGTACGTGGAGTGAGTATGGGCAATCCCGGCGATTTCCGGCCAGTGTTTATATAAAACAGCGTGCGTTTTTGTATCCGATGAAGGGCGAAGCGTACCCTCAATCACATTCGAATCGAAATCTACAACCACCATGTCTTCCGGTTTTAATGTTGCATACGGTACTCCGCTTGGTTTGATTGCAAATACGCCGTTGTCCTGATCAGCCGCACTTACGTTCCCGAACGTAAACAGCACCAAACCCAGTTCGTTGATCTGCATATTAGCTTCGAAAGCTGACTGTTTTAGAGAATTGTATCTGCTCATATTTTCCTGTTATTTAAATGCTGAAATACGCATCTCAATTGCCTCTGCCAATGAATTGTACCGCTCATATTTTTTTTGATAGAGATCGGTCATTTCCGGGTTCGGTTTATACGTTTTTTCAAATCCTAATCCCATTGCCTTGACGGCCTCTTCAACACTTGAGAAAACCCCGGCAGCCGTAGCACCAAACATTGCCGCACCCAATGCACACGTATGCTCCGATTTCACGATCCGTATTGGCATATTCAGAACGTTACTCATCATCTGCATTACATAAGGCGATTTTTTTGCAACGCCACCCATTCCGATAATTCCCTTGATCGGGATTCCCTCGCCGGTAAATCGATCCACAATGGTTTTGGCTCCAAAACAGGTTGACTCAACCAGCGCCCGGTAGATATCCGGTGCCTTTGTACCGAGATTCATCCCTTCAATGGCGGAGGTTAACTGTTGATTCGCATCCGGTGTTCGGCGGCCATTCAGCCAGTCGAGTGCAACCAGGAACTTATCACCATGATCAGGAGAATGTTCACCGGCAGCATTTTCTAGTTGCCGTATAAGCGAATGATTCAAGTCTTCGATTAGCTTTTGTCCGATTTCATCTCCAATGAATTTATTCGATTCTACCGCATTTCGAATGGGCCACAAAAGTACATCCTTAAACCAGGCGTACACATCTCCAAAGGCAGATTGTCCTGCTTCCAGGCCTATCATACCGGGTACAACTGAACCGTCTACCTGACCGCAAATTCCTTTAATCAGTTTACCTTCCATATCCGCTGGCGGTGCAACGAGCATATCACAAGTAGATGTTCCCATTACTTTACTGAGATAGTAAGCTTCAATTTCTCCGCCAACAGCTCCCATATGGGCATCGAATGCTCCCACGCCTACGACCACCTCTTCATTCAGCCCGAGTGTATCGGCCCAATGTTTTGACAGGGTGCCGGCGGGCTGGTCGGCTGTATAGGTGTCCCTGAACATGCGGTTCCTGATTCCATCAAGCAGCGGGTCGAGTGTGCTAAAAAAATCTTGCCCTGGCAGCCCGTTGAAGTCTTCATGCCACATTGCTTTATGGCCGGCAGCACACCGGCTCCTTTTCATTTTTGATACATCGGTACCCCCGGTAAGTTCGAAAGGAATCCAGTCACAGTGTTCCACCCAGCTCCATGCAGATTCTCTAACCTTTACGTCTGCCCGAAGAGTATGCAGTATTTTTGCCCAAAACCATTCTGATGAGTATACACCACCCACGTATTTTGTATAGTCAATCTCCCAGCGTCCCGCCAGTTGATTTATCTCTTCTGCTTCTTTGATTGCCGTATGATCTTTCCAGAGAATAAACATCGCATTTGGATTCTCTTCAAATCCTTCGGTGAGCGAAAGTGGTTTTCCTTGTCTGTTTACTGCTACAGGTGTGGATCCGGTTGTATCGGCTGAAATTGCCACAACATTCCTTCTGATATCTTCTCCGGCTTCAACCAGTACCTGCGTTATTGTTTCAGTAAGTCCCTCAAGGTAGTCGAGAGGGTGTTGGCGAAATTGATTTTCAGAGCTGTCGCAATACTTGTTTTCCTTCCATCTTTGGTAATAATGTACTGCGTCTCCAATATATACACCACTGGTATTGATCAGAACCGAACGAACCGAATCCGTACCGAAATCAACACCGATCACATATTTATTATTTTTTGAATTCATAACATCAGATGTTAGGCGGTTTAAAACTCAGTCCGGCACCGTTGGAGGGAGAATTTAGCATATCGAATTTATTCTTATCAAACCTGTACAGATAGGCCCCTTTTTTTGAAAAACCCTTCTGTTTTTCATTGGTTTTAACCAACACTCCCATCGACAAAATCCTTCGGCGAAAGTTTCGCTTATCGAGGTCGGTTTCATAGATCGATTCATAAAGTTGCTGAAGCTCGGGCAAGGTAAATTTTTCAGGCAAAAGTTCGAATCCCACAGGCTGCCTGGCTGCTTTGTAACGAAGACGTGCCTTAGCTGCTTCCACCATTTTAAGATGGTCGAATATCAGGTCCGGAAGAACATCGATGGGGAACCACCGGGCACTGAATTGTTTAACCAGCTCCTTGTTATGATCATGAATATTAATCAAAGAATAGTAGGCGATGGATATTGTCCGTTCCACTGGATCACGGTCAATTTCTCCAAAACCGTACAGTTGTTCAAGATAGATATTTTTCAAGCCGGTTAGATTTGCAAGAATCCGTGAAGCTGCTTCATCCAAACTTTCATCTGATTTTAAAAATCCACCCATCAGCGACCATTCTCCCTTTTTGGGTTCAAAATCCCTTTTAATCAGTAAAAGTTTGAGGTTTTCCCGGTCGAACCCGAAAATAATTGCATCAAGTGCAACCGGGAATCTGTCAATATTTTCGTACTGTTTTGGGATTTTCATTACAAAAATTCTTGCTCACCCATTACTATTGAACTGTTACCGTTACTATTGACTTCGATGGCAATGTAAGTGTAAGAGTATTTCCATACAATTCATGATTCTTAAAATCCTGAAGGACCACATTATCGGGATTATCAAATGTATTTACTGCATTCATTTCATTCGCAGTCAGCAATTTACCTGAATGAACTCTTGCCACATTCTGGCCTCGAATTTCAATTTCCACATCCTTACCGTTATGGGGATCAAGATTGGAAATGGTCAGATTGATCCTGCCATTCTCACTTTTTGATGCTGTAATACTGATGGCCGGAATTTCCTCATCACCATACACGTAATTTGAGATGTCAGTATGGGTTTGAAGAAGATTCGTATCAAAATGAACGCGGTAGAGATCAAAGACGTGATAGGTTGGTGTTTTTACCATTTTATCCCCTTCAGTTAAAATAACTGCCTGAAGTACATTGACCATCTGGGCAATATTTGCCATTCGTACACGATCGCTATGTTTATTCATGATATCCAGGGAAATGGCAGCAATTAGCGCATCACGCAGTGAGTTTTGTTGTTGCAAAAAGCCGGGATTGGTTCCGGGAAGCGGATCGGTCCAGATTCCCCATTCATCTACAACAAGAGCAACACGTTTACCGGGATCGAATTTATCCATCCGGGTTATATGTCCCTTGATATACCTATCCAGCCACAGCGCTTTCCTCAAGCCGGAAAAATAGAGGTCTTCTCCAAAATCAACGGATGCCCCTTTATGGCTCCAGCTTTCCCCGGCAATGGTGTAATAGTGCAGGGAAATTCCGTCCATCATATTGGCCGCATGCTCCATTACGGTTTCCGTCCAGGCATACCGGTCATCCGAGAATCCACTGGCTATTCTGTAGATTCTGTTCCCGCTGTAATTCCGGACATAGGTTGCAAACCTTCGATATAGGTCTGAATAATATTCAGGACTCATATTTCCACCGCATCCCCAGCTTTCATTCCCAATTCCGACATACTTCACCCCCCATGGTTCCTGCCGGCCGTTTTCTCTTCGCAGATTCGCCAATTCACTGTCACCATCAAAATTTACATACTCGATCCACTGCTGCATTTCACGCGGTGTACCACTGCCAACATTCATTGCTATAACCGGTTCCGCACCCAGCATTTCAGTAAAGTTTAAAAATTCGTGTGTTCCGAAACTGTTATCCTCTAGTACCATTCCCCAGTGGGTGTTTAATCTATGGGGCCTTTCACTTCGAGGGCCAATTCCATCTTTCCAGTCGTATTCATCTGCAAAACATCCGCCGGGCCAGCGGATATTAGGAACCTCCAGTTGTTGAAGTGCTTCAAGTACGTCTGTCCGGAATCCGTTTGTATTCGGTATCTCTGAATCTTCACCGACCCAGATGCCACCATAAATCCCATCGCCAAGGTGTTCAGCAAAATGTCCGTAAATGTGACGGCTTATTGTGCTTAGCTCCTGGTCCGCGTTTATAATAATTTTATTATCCTGAGCCAAAGATGTGGTTATCATCACCAGGCTGAGTAAAAAAGTCAGAAAGTATGTTTTTTTCATGGCAGTGTGATTTTTTTGGATTAGTGAGTGATTCACTCTCATTAAATTGGCAGATTATTGTTGTCTTATATGCTTCTCCCGGATTCAATACCGGTGGTGGAAAATCAGTCCTTTTGTGTGAATTTGGAACATCTGCGTTTCGCGGCGTATTGGTCAATACGGTTTCTGTGAGTCCGCTAAGTTTCCATCCGGAAAATTGCCGGTATCAGAAATTGTTTGGGCATTCTTTTTTTTGATTTCATTTAAATTATCCTTGTTCAACTTCTTCCGAAAAGGATGTAAACCATTTCTTTTTGAGCATGCATTTTTTAAAAAAAAACATCTCATCAGATAAGTAAATAATAATAATTGTTGATATTACAC
>SKKO01000294.1 GCA_007123715.1 Balneolaceae bacterium
AGTGGTTCTGGCAGGTTAAACGGATCTTTTTGAAGGTTGATGATCCGCCAGTCACCCGTCACAATCTCTTCATTTTCCATACAAGCTGGAAATGTAGTGGTAAGCAGGTAAACAGATTTACTGTGGCGGATATTTTCAAGGGCCTTTGTTATATCACCGTTGGATAAATGCACGAAACAGTCCCTGCAAAAAACAAGATCAGCCATTGGTAGAGGGTCCCTGATCACATCGAGCTTCACAAATGTTCGTGAATCATCTGCATATTGGTGATTGTTTTGTCTGATTAGCTCATCCACGATATCGGCCCCCGTATAATGAACGGAGCCCATTTCTACCGTTTTCATCCAGTGAAAGTCACCGCATGGAATATCCAGTATCGAACGAATACCAACTTTCTTTATAAGAAAGGGAAGCTGCTGCCGGATTTCTTCTGTTTGTGATACCGTTGAACCATCGCCGGATATCGACTGCCCTCTACTCCAAAATGAATGCCGATAAATAAACCTGAAAGTTTCTTCAGCACTAAATTGCCTGCCTTTTTTCACCTCTTTTGAAAAAAAGCGCGCATCAAAATTTACGCCATTTCGTTTCGTCGGTTTCATTTCAAATTCCATCGTGGTTTTAACCGCCTGGTAAAAATACGGTTTTTTTATTTGAATGGGTGCTGGTTATTCGAAACGTATCCCAATGGAAAAAGACATACAGACTATAATATTTAGTGAGTATTTTTATACGCTGTAATTTTACCTGGTGTTACTTAGTGCCTTGGTAGCAAAAACTTGGTGGCAAAAACTTCACCCATTAGGATCCTTTGGGGTGGTAAATCCATTACATACGAATAACAGCATTTATATAATCTGCATATTCATATCGTAACTTGTGGAAATACCCAATTTCACAAGAGAATTATGCTGATACTTACTGCTCTTGCCCTAATTTTTTCTTCGTTATCGAACCCGGAATCATTGACACCCGCACAGTACGATTCACTTCATCAGAAAATGGAGAACATTTTTCTGCAGCAGAACATACCCGGAGCAGCCGTTGTCTGGGTGCAGCAAGACCGTACTCTTTATCTGGAAACCTTCGGTTATGCCAATATCGAAGAAAGCAGGCCTGTTCACCCTGAAAGGACAATCTTCCGTGTTGCTTCCATATCAAAGCCATTCACTGCCATTGGTGTGCTAAACCTTGCAGAAAAGGGCCTGTTAAACCTCGGTGCCGACATTAACTCCCTTTTCGCGAAACCGCTCATAAATGACAAATTTGAAGGCCACGTAACACTGCACCATTTACTGACCCATACCGCCGGTTTTGATGACAAGTTTATAGGTAAATCGGCAAGAACGAGGGAGGATGCTCTTTCTCTAAAAGAGGTCGCCGAAACCATGCTCCCGCGCAGGTTTATTGAGCCCGGTGAAATTGCCAGCTATTCCAACTTCGGGGTCGCCCTCGCAGGTTATCTTGCTGAACATGCAAGCGGAATCCCATTTCCGGAATTGATGGATCAGAATGTTTTTCAGCCGCTTGGAATGCACCGGAGTTCGTTTGACCCGGATGATGCTGAATTGAGGGAATTTATGACAGGATATTTACGGGCAAACCAAACATTTGAACCGTTTGCCTATGATCATATCAATGATTCGCCTGCCGGTATGATGGTGAGCACGGCAGAAGATATGGCCCGCTTTATGAAAGCCATCCTCAGGGAAGATGGGCTCGAAGAAGCTGGAATTCTATCTCAATCCATGACCAGGGAAATGCTCTCAGTGCGCTTTACGCATCACCGGGCGCTGACTGGTGGTTTCGGGTATTTATGGAATCATACAGAATTTAATGGCCAATCAGTCATTAATCACGACGGGGGTTATCCCGGGTCGGCAGCAAGGTTGTTCCTTTTTCCGGAGCATGGGGCTGCATTGTTTATTGCCGTGAACATCATGGAATTCGGATTTCTTGAGGAGGTTTTGCACTTGTTCGTAAACACCTTTCTGCCGCAGGCTGAAATCATTGGATCCATTGAAACCGTAGGAAACTATGCTTCTTACAATGACGGCAGGCCTTTGACCGATTTTGCCGCGACGTGGAGAAATACACGGTATACCCGTTATTCATTTACAAAATTCGCCGCATTGCTTGGAATACTTAGCGGCGAACTGACCACTCAAACAGAGGGTGACAGCCTGCTGACCATGCCCACACATACCGGTGACATCAGAAGGATGGTTAGAGTTGAACCGCTGCTGTTTCAATCTATTGATGATGATTACCGCATTGCGTTCCGGGAAGCCGATGGTAAGATTACCCATCTGTTTACAAATGGATCAACGGCTTTTGAGAAACTCCATCCTCTTGAAACAGCCGCAATTCAGCTCCCGTTTCTATTGTTTTGCAACTTCTTTTTTACGGCACTTATTCTGATCTATTTTATGATCTATGTGGTACAAAAATATCGGTTCAGACAATACCGCCCTGAGCGATGGTTTATTTCTGAATGTATAATTGCCGGTGTCTATACGTTCCACCTTTTGTTTACTTCAATTGCCTTTTTGCAGATTCCGCCCCACGAAATGATGATTGGATTTGGCTATGGACTGCCGGCATCTTTCTATATTGCGACACTGATTCCTTACCTTGGGCTTGCAGCTTCTGTCTGGCTTGTATGGCTGATCATTTCCACAAAAGAAAAAAGGATACTGCGATCTGGCTGGTCCGTGTTGATCGTAATCATATCCCTGGGCTATTTCTTCTCCCTTGTTTATTGGAAACAGACAGGCTGGCATTTTTGATGAATCACAGCGTATTCGTTGTTCAATATTGACCGCAGTACAATTAAAATTTGTTTATGTAAAACAAGTTTTAACAAATGGATTTTCTTTCAGTCATTTTTTGTTCTGATTTACTGGAATAAAGTGTTATTTTTATTGGTCTGAAAAAGAATCATCAAAAACGTCTCACTTCCAGGTATTAAACTTGAGCATTTTTAAACAAGCCATCAAGCGATACAGCCGAACTGTACTTTCACCTTTTATTCTTTTGTTATTACTGATTGGGTTTTCAGCCTTTTATCAGGTACATGCTCAGAATGCAACCCTGCGTGTGATCGCCATTACGGAGGATGAGGGAACCCCGGTGATAGCTGCCAATGTGCTTTTAACCATTCCGGGTGCCGATACCCTGTATGCGCGTTCCACCGATGCATACGGATTTGTGGAATTCAGTAATATTCCGGCACGGGATTATGAGATCCGGATCAGTTATATCGGTTATCAAACCTATCAGGATATCATAATACTTGAACCCGGTTCCACACGAATTTACAGGCCTGAGCTCGCAACGGATACCGCCGTTCTCGGCGAGTTGGTTGTGAGTGTTCGCCGGGGAACCACACGGCGCGATGCCGGAATGCAAACCATTACCCCTGAGGATCTCAGCCGAATGCCAACTCCGGCCCCCGGGGGCGACCTCACCATGTACCTACAGTCACTGCCAAGTGTAGTAACAACCGGCGACCGTGGTGGTGAACTTCATATTCGCGGCGGCACACCATCACAGAATCTTGTTCTTGTGGAGAATATGCCGGTCATCAAGCCCTTTCACATTTCCAACCTGTTTTCAGCACTGCCGCAGGATGTCCTCAGCAGTGTTGATATATATGCGGGCGGATATGGCTCACAATATTCCGGGGCAACGTCGGCCGTGCTTGATATTAACCTTCGACAGGGGAATATGCGAAGATTCCAGGGCAAGGCTGCCATTAGCCCCTATATTGTTTCGATGCAGGCCGAAGGTCCTCTATCGGTAGATAACCACTCGTTTCTTCTAATGGGGCGATATTCAGTTATTGAAGAAACAGGGCCAAAACTTACCGGAGAAGAGGTTCCTCTTCGTTTCTACGATCTGGTAGGCAGATATTCCATAAACTGGGATGGAGCTGTTTGTAATTTTACCGGCCTGCATACCAATGATGAGGGAAGGATTAACCCCGTCCGGGCTGTTCAGCTCAGCTGGAGTAATACTGCGCTGGGAGTACGTTGTCTTGGCTTTGCAGAAGAACTCAATCACGCAGTAGATATAACGCTCGGTTATACCGGTTACAGCAGCAGCGAAACAGGCATTGATAATTTCGGACGTGCATCAGACCTGAAAATGGGTTACATGAGAATGGATAACCGTGCCGAGTTCTTTGGATCACCGGCCAACTATGGTTTCAAGCTGGAATTCATAAAATATGATGCCGTTCTCGACGATCCATTTGCCCAGCAACAACTAAGGGCCGTACGGTTTAGCGGGCTCGATTCACAGCTCGATGAGCTTGCTACCAACCTCAGCTCTTATGTAACACTGAATCTTGAACCCTTCCGGAATGTAAGCTTCAGGCCCGGACTGGTATCCCAGATAAACATACGCGATCTTCAGCCAACATTTGAACCCCGGTTAAGGATGAGCTGGTTTCCGAATGGTAATGACGACCTTGAATTAAGCCTTGCGGCCGGCCGGTACTTGCAGATGAATGAAGCCATAAATGATGAGCGCGATGCAGGCACCGTTTTTTATGTCTATAAGCCGATTAATGAACGTGATCCATACCCGGAATCACTGCATGCTATCCTTGGTTACCGTCAGCAGTTCACACAAGCTTTCGGGCTAAGCATTGAAGGATATACAAAACAGCATAAAAATATCCCGGTTGCGAGATGGACCCGTGAACCTGCGAATACCCTTGCTACAGGCCTTGTTGAATCATTCACATACGGAGGTGATATCCAGGCAGAACTGAACTTTAACCGCTGGTATATTTCATTATCATACGGAATATCCGAGGTTACCTATGAAGCCCCAAGCAGTGAACTGGTCGCCTGGATTGACAGGCCGGTATTCCGGTACAATCCGGCACACGACCGCCGCCACCAGATTAACCTGATCTCATCACTACAGCTAGGAAACTACACGGCAAGTATCAATTATCAGTTCAGCAGCGGCGGGCCATTTACCCGTATTTTCGCCTTCGACCTGGCCCTGCTCGATCTGCCCCGTCAAAACCCGGTTACCGACCAGGGGCGTGCCATGACCCTCTTCTCCGAGCCATTCGACGGAAAACTGCCCGCCTTCCAGCGGCTGGACGCCTCTATTTCCAGAAGTTTCCGTTTTTCACCACAATTTGGCATTGATGCTGAAATTGGTGCAGTAAATACCTTCAATATCACCAATGTTTTTTACTATGACATCAATACACTGCAGCAAGTAAATCAATTGCCGCTTGTGCCCTATATTTCGCTGACAACCATCATCAGATAACCAAATTCTTTCATGTTTAAAACACGGATCCTATTCCTGCTTCTTACGCTCTTTGCTGCAGCCCTGTTTATGTCCTGTGAAGAAAAAACCATCAACCCCTTTGAAGATGAAAAAAGTATCTATTCCATATATGGGGCACTATCCATGGATAGCCGCGTTAACTATATCCGTGTAAGAAAAACAGATACTCCACTGCTTGCCGACTCCACCTTGAAAATAGATGGAACCGTTACGTTTACTGACAATGAAACCGGAATCAGTACGGTATTAAGAGATACAGTGGTCAATTTTTCCGGAAATTATACACAGAATTTTATTCTCGACCAGGAACTCAAAACCGATCGCAGCTACGAAATAAGGGTTGAACGGTCGGATGGTGCTGTTGCGCGCAGTTCATTTAAAACTCCGCAACTCACGAATCTAGAACTTGAGCTGAATTTCCCCGAAGTAGGATGTGAAACACCCATAACATTCAGATATAAAAACGTGAGAGAGCCTGAGCTCATTCAGATGGATGTTGGGGTAAACCATGACGGCGAATTAAAATGGGCACCGATGCGAATTGTGGGACAGCTAAGGTATAATTCCGTGGGTGATGAAATGACGGTTTCCATGAGCCCGCGGAATCTGCTGGTTGAGGTTTTTCCCCCCATATTGCCAGATGTACCGAACTTTAATAACTATCTTTTGTTTCCTACGGTAAGCTGTGCTTCCCTGGTAAACAAGGAGATCCGCATTCGCTACCGGCATTTTGGCGCAGAATGGGATAAAGGTAAACCCAGGATGGGACAAATAAACACGGAGTCAGGCATCATAGAGAACGGGCTTGGCTTCATTGGTGCTTTTCGCGCCGGGGAATTGAGCTTTTCTATTGGTGATGAACTGAATAGCAGTGAGTAGCAGGCAGCAGCATTGAGATGTCTTTTAATACCTGCGTTTCATAAGGTATCGCTAAACGCTTAGCGCCAGATACATAGCGTTGAAGCGGCCCGGAATCGTAAAATTTTCCCTGTACTTTTTTCGATTAAACTGGAATTGATGTACTCTTTTTTATACTATGAATGATTGAGAGAAAGAATTTGTCGAAAAAACAAACTGTACAATAAAACACGTACAGGATATCTGTCATGGCTTGCCGGAGGTGACACCCGCCCGCCTTTTCAATGATAACAAAACCAAACATAAACCATGCCATACCGATGGGTCTATTCCGAACCGTCGCGGGCAGAGTATGCGAACAATCTTCAGCAGGAACTCAAAATTCCTGCAGAGATTGCACAACTCCTCTCTTTACGCGGCATTAACAATTACGAACAAGCAAAATCATTCTTCAGGCCTGAAAAAAAGAGCCTTCATGATCCCTTCCTGATGAAGGACATGGAGAAAGCCGCGTGCCGGCTGAGTGATGCCATCCGGAATCATCATAAGGTTGTGATTTACGGTGATTATGATGTTGACGGAACCACAGCCGTAAGCATTATGTACACATTCCTTCAGCGGTTTGGCCTCGATGTGGACTACTATATTCCCCATCGTTTTAAAGAAGGCTACGGTATTAACCCGGACGGAATCAAATATTCGATTGAGAAAAATGCCGATCTCATTGTTTCCGTCGATTGTGGTATTACCGCGATTGAAGAAGCAAGGTACGCAAAGGAACAGGGCCTCGATTTGATTATCTGCGACCATCATAACGTGGGCGATCAGCTTCCCGATGCACTGGCAGTACTCGATCCCAAACGTCACGATTGCAATTATCCATTTGATGGTCTTTCAGGTGCAGGAGTGGGCTTTAAGCTGGTTCAGGCAACCACTCAAAAACTGGGGCTCCCCGAATCTGTAGCTAACCAGTTTCTCGATCTTGTTGCAATATCCATCGCATCCGATATTGTTCCCATTGTGGATGAAAACCGCATCCTGATGCGAATGGGCCTGGAGCTCATCAACACCAGCCCAAGGACAGGCCTTCGCGCACTGCTCAATAAAATCAATTTACCAATTGGCAATATTACTACATCGAGTATTGTTTTCTCAATCGGTCCCCGTATCAATGCTGCAGGAAGAATGGGGGATGCTACCTCCGCCGTTGAACTGATGATCACCAATGATGAAACGGAAGCGGTACGTTATGCAAATGAACTCGATTCCATTAACAGCACGAGAAAAGATACCGATACGGAAACAATGACCCAGGCAATGGATATGATCGATAGAGAGTTTAATCTCGACAATCTGTCTGCCATGGTATTACATAACCCGGAGTGGCATCTCGGGGTTATTGGTATTGTTGCCTCGCGTCTGGTAGACGCACATTACCGGCCCGCTATCATGCTTAGTACGGTAGATGGAAAGATTAAAGGCTCGGCCAGATCTATAAAAGGATTTAATATTTATGATGCACTTAAAGAGTGCGAAGACCTGCTCGAACAGTTTGGCGGCCATGAGTTTGCCGCCGGACTTACCATGGATATTTGCAATCTGGAAGAGTTCCGGAGCCGTATCAACCGTATTGCGCATGATATTCTTACTGATAATGATTTCACTCCTGAAATAGAGATAGATTCTGACCTGGAACTGAGTAAAATCGATGTAAAATTTTGGAAACTGCTTACCCAGTTCGAGCCTTTTGGGCCGGGTAATTCGCGGCCTGTATTTGTAAGCCGTGACGTTTGTGTTGAAGGAGTGCCGACTATTGTTGGAAACGGGCACCTGAAAATGAAAGTGAAGCAGAACGGTTCGCCGGTATTCGATGCCATAGGTTTTAATATGCATCATTACGAACCGCACCTGCGTAACTGCCGCCACGACAAGGTAGATCTTGCATACGTTCTGGAAGAAAATTTCTGGAACGGCCGCCGTACTATCCAGATGAGGCTAAAAGATATTCACATCGAACAAAGAAACTAACCCGGCTGTTTTGCCGGGAGGGTTTTTATATACCTGTTCCTCGAATCACAGGTTGGGGTGGGGAATACGGAACACCGAATATCGAAGGGGAGATGGTAAATTAACGAGTCTGAAATGGTTTAACCCGAATTATTCACGAAAAGAAAGTATTTTAATTACAAGTTATTGAAAATATTGTCCATACATAAAATATATAGTAGCCCAAATTTGAGGTATCAGAAAAAGCGGCGAAATTTCCCTGTGAGCTGCGTTGAAGTGAAAAAACCGTACTCAGGGTACTACAGGTACCCTTCCGTCGCTTTTTCCCCTTCGCCTTGCTCACAGTAAAATTTCTTGGTGAATAATCCGGGTTAACAAAGATACAAGCAGACAGCTAAGAGTGATTAGGACATCCTGGGTTGAAAATGGGGTAACTCCAGTCAAAAAACCCATTGTTTCCAAAAACAAAAGCTCTTATCTTGTCTCTTCTGTGAGGGACTGTAGCTCAGTCGGTAGAGCAATGGACTGAAAATCCATGTGTCGGCGGTTCGATTCCGCCCGGTCCCACAC
>SKKO01000330.1 GCA_007123715.1 Balneolaceae bacterium
GATAGGGGACTCTTGACTGTCACCTCTGATATGGTGTTGCCCCGCTCAACTACGTTAAAACTTCGTAGAGCAGGCTTTTGGGCAAAATTAGGGGCTACCGGTGACAGATCGGTTAATCGGTGATTCGATTTATTGCCAATCAAGGAGAGAAAGACCGAAAAACCGAGTTGCGTTGTGCGAATGGAGGTTTGATGACCATATGTCATAACTCCTTTCATTTGACCGAAGAATGCCCAATTTTCTGTTCCGCTTCCTCAACCTGAGCTATTTTTTATGTACAGGTGGCCGGTCGGGATCGTTCTTTCCGGGATCATCACCAATTTTAGGGCCAAGTTGCTTTGGCCTGTATCTTTGGACAAAAAAACCGCGCCAACGATCTTCACTTTTGTTGGGGTGGGTTGGACGGTCAGATTTGTACGGGTATTTCGAATTCCGGTCACTTAAGGTGAGGGTAACCCGGTAATGGCTGCCATCTTCCAGTCTGGCCGCAACTCCACCCGGCCGGTGATCCCTTACACTGACGTTCCTGCGAGCTCTTGGATGACCAAAAGGCTCGTTCGGGTCGTAGATATAAAGAATTGTGTCTCCGGATGACCCGTTTTCATAGGCATAACATACCACCTGGTGGTTATTCCCCTGTTTTGCTATGTTTGAAGTGCCTATCAGCCCCAGTACTACCGGATCACCTTCATCAATTGATTTTTTTATTTTTGGGATCTCATTCTTTTCGGTTCGGCGAACAAGTGATCCTGTATTTCTGCCGGTCCAGCGAATAAATCTCCAGCCATCCAGCAGACCGCGGCCACTGAAAGCACTGTCTAACTGTCTGGACCAGATATAATCCGCAAGGCGATGACCATCAGGCGGAACGTCCGCGCCCTGAAAATCAGCCGGGGTTAATGGCGGTACCGATCTCCCCGAATAAAAACAATCAAGAGCAGTAAATGCCATGCCGCCACAACGCCCCTTTGTTCTGACTTTACGAATAATTTTCCGTTTACTGATAAGAGTATTCACAAATTGGTTCGGAAAGCGAAATGCATGTTTTGCCGGATCAAACCCGGTCTCAATTCTATTGTTCGACCGTACACTCTTACCACGTTTTGCTTTTACTCTGGTTCTGGGTCGGTTCTCGCTTGTTCTGCTCATAACTATTTTCCATTTTTTAGGGGTTAAAAACCGATGGCATGTAAATATAAATATGCATAAGGAATTGTAATTATATACTTAAAAGTTTGTTGTTATCTACTTCATACCTTTCACTACTACAAATTCACCGGGTATCTGATATATGCCGTTTTTCTTGAATGGCTCTATTGAAGCAAGGTATTCGTTGTGAACATCCTCTTTGGTCTGTTCATCAAATTTCTGATAAGCCAGTGCAACAGCACCCCCGTCAAATGCTGCCATTAATGCTTGCTTTTGAGAGGAGTAATTCAAACTTACCTGAAAACGTACGAATTCCAAATCTCTGTACCCGGCTTCCCGGAAAGAGTAAATAAGCGTTTCACCTGTTCCCTGCTGAAAAAACAAAGGGCAGACATCCGATGCAACTTTCCTGTCAACAATAGGAAAAATTTCAGCCCAGCCGCATTTTTTACGTTCACCCCAAACGGCAACAACAGCCCTTCCCCCGGGTTTAAGAACCCGGTACATTTCTTTTAAAGCTTTAACCGGAAACGGAAAATACATCAACCCAAGGCTGCAAAAAGCGGCATCAAATTCATTCTCACCGAATTCAAGCTCTTCAGCGTCCATCCGCCGAAAACTGACATTTGAAACCGACCTCTTTTTTGCCAGTCTTGCCGCAATGTCAATCATCTTTTGAGACAGATCGGTAGCAATCAATTCGCCTTCGGGTTCTATCTGCCGGGCTGCACGAATGGTGACCAGTCCGGTTCCGCAGGAGGTTTCCAAAACTTTTTCTCCGGATTTCAGGGACACCATCTCCAGCAGTTTATCTTGTGCCGGTTTCAGTTGTTCTTTCCATGAGTCATCATAAAATTTTGCGGCTTTATCCCAGCCATAGCGCTGCACGCGCCGTTGTAATCTTGGTTCCATTTTATTTAAGTCTTGAGATTTAATTTTTGCTGTGTGTTATTCACTTCACAGAAATTATTTCGCTCCGATTAAAAATGTGAGCGACTGAAGTGCAGTTTAGCCCCATCAGATTGCCATGAGAACGCATAGCGTCATACACCTGCCTTTTCGTCTATTTCAGCTATGTTGATATTGCGTTCGATCCTTATCGGTTTCCTGAAATCGGCCAGAATCGGGCTGCATTTGTCTGCTTCTTCAATTACCTTCATGATTTCCTCTTCTGATGCTTGGCTCTCGATATACACTTTGTATTTCAGGCCTTTATATCCGGGCTCAATTCCGTCCATACCGTAGGCGCCCCGAGCATCCACTTCGGCTTCCACATCTACTTCAATGCCATCGATGGGAACATCCAAAACGGCTGCCCATTTTGCGTATCCAATAGCAAGACAGCTTCCCAATGCACCTCGCTGAAGTACGCCTGGCCCCGGCCCGGCATCTTTTCCCCCTTCTTCTTTCCCAATATCGGCCTTAAATTTCCAGTGTTTATGTTCTACATCACAAGTGGTTCCGTTCAGCACCCTTACTTTTGTTGTAGTGGTATACTGTCCTTTTTCCGGCTTGATGGTTAATAGTTTTTTAACCCTTTCATGGGATTCTTTCAACGTTTTTGAATCAGACATAAATTGAACCATTTAAAGTTATTTTTAACTGATCGCTCTAACTGTAAAAGCCAAAAAAATCAGATGTTTTGATCATGATTAATAAATACTTTTTCTTTCATCCTCCACACTTATGCATCGTTGGACTCAAAAAGGGCTGAAATACCGCGAAAACCAGCGTGCGGATATTTCAGATTCTAATGACTCTGATGGCATGAATACTAATCAGGCAGGCTTTATGTTCTGGTTTACATGGAAAAAGTTATCTGGATCATATTTTGCTTTCACGTTCTGCAATCGCTCATAATTTACACCATACGTGGCTTTGATTCGGTCCTCCCCTTCTTCCATCATAAAATTGATGTAGGCACCTCCAAGAGTATAAGGATGGAGAGCTTCCCAGTATTCACGGCCCCATACTTCGATTTTTTCAACATTTCCCGGATCAGGGTCTACACCGGCTATGACCATTGACCAATTTGCATCCCGTTTTTCCCAGGCGGTTTCATCCTTTCCCACTTTGTGTGCAGCCCCATTAACAGGATAAAGATGCATGGTTGATTTTGCCGTTGGCACTTCAGCAAACTGATTGTGTATTTCTATGGCTTCATTCGGCAATTCCTTCACAAAATCTCCCTTCCAATACCATTGATCGCCCGGCGGGTATAGACCGTCGAACATGCCCTGAAGCATCGGATATGGCATTTCCGGGGTAAATTCAAATATAGGTTCGGCAACATCCCTTGCCTGTTGAATATATTTCTCAAATTGATTTGTCTCACCAGTGTAGCACCAGAGTAATCCGCATACGTTATCTCCCTGAATTTTTTTGGGGAATGGTTCGGCACCTGGCACTTCAGCGGTGAGATAGAAAGCATATACATCATCAGGCAACTGTGGCAGCCAGTCGCGATACCATTCCATGGTGGTTTCAAGCTGATCAACAGGCCAGAATAGCGGGCCGGCAACAACATTCTTCAGCGGATGCAGCCGGTATTCAAAAGAGGTTACTACTCCGAAGTTTCCACCACCGCCGCGAAGCGCCCAAAACAAATCGGCGTTCTCGTTTTCACTGGCATGGACAAAACTACCGTCTGCAAGAACCACATCCGCGCTTAACAGGTTATCAATTGTAAGACCGAATTTTCGGGTAAGGTAACCGTGTCCGCCGCCGAGGGTTAATCCACCCACTCCGGTTGTTGATATCACACCACTCACTGTAGCAAGTCCGAATGCGTGTGTGGCATGATCCACGTCTCCCCAGGTGCATCCGCCTTCAACACGGGCGGTTCTATTGGCCGGGTCAACCCTCACCCCGTTCATACGTGATAAATCAATGACCAGGCCTTCATCCACGAGTGCAAGGCCGGGGCCGTTATGCCCTCCGCTCCGTATTGAAACCTCAAGGTTTTGTTTACGGGCAAAATTCACTGCGCTAATGACATCACCGGCATTTTCACATTTTGCTATCAGCGCCGGTTTTTTGTCAATCATCGCGTTGTAAATGGTGCGGCTTTCATCATATTCCGGTGAGTTCCGGGTAACCAATTCACCCCGTATAGATGCTGCAAAGTCTTGTATTGCTTCCTCATCTATCGTTAATGTTTCTGCGTCGTTATCTGAATAGGAATATTCGTTACTCATAATTTTTTATGTTTGAAATTTGCAGGAGACAGGGTATCACTCCCTTTTTTCCAATTGCCTTTACAATTTAAAGCCGGAAAAATGAATGGACTTTATCATTGGATATGAAAAAGGCACCTCTCAGATATAAATAATGATTTGCAGGTTTACTCATGATACATTAAATTTAATGTATGAAAACAATAACTATAAATGTATCTGAACCAGTCTATGCAGAATTTCGTGAGGCTTCCAAAGCGATGGGGCGGCCCACATCGGAACTGATCAGGGAGGCTATGGAATACTACCGGAAAGAACGCCTGCGTCCCCGCCGGAGTTTATCGGATTTTCGCCCCCGATCGGCAGGAAAGGTGCTTAAATACCTCGATGGCCGGGATGATCTGCTCGAAGAAATGTCAGGATCAGAACAATGATTGGCCTGGATACCAGCTTTTTGGTTGCACTGTCAATTCGTGAACACACCGCTCACAATGCCTCTCTGAAGCTGTTTAATGAAGAGATCAGGAACAGGAATGGAAGTATGGCACTCACTCCCCAGGTATTAGCCGAATATTCACACGTTATTACGGATTCCCGCCGCTTTGAACACCCTCTCCAAATGGATGAAGCCATTGAACTTTGTGATCAATGGTGGCATTCACGGGAATGTTATCAGGTAAGTGCAAATTCAGAAGCTGCTGCTGTATTTTTGAGCTGGATGACTGAATACCGGCTTGGACGAAAACAAATACTCGATACATTGTTAGCCGCCAGCTACTATTGTGCCGGAGTAAAAAAACTTGCCACGACAAACTGGCGCGATTTCAACCGTTATGGTGTTTTTGAGATTTTAACTTTGGAATGACCAAAAAAATTTGAAGAACCCGTTAACCGATGGCTTATTTCTACTTTTCGGCTCACTTTCTGCTGCACTCAAGTGGTGTCATCACAAATTTTAAATAGTTGTGATGCGTCCACATATCGAACCGGGAGTGGCTTAGCGGGCATTTTTAATCAGCGAACAACAGGTCGTTCACAATCAACCGTTTGCTGGCCGGAATGGCCTTCATAAAATCGTAAACATTGAGCATGAGATTGCGAATGCGCTAAATAATAAAGTTGCAAATATTCGCTGATGGCTTCTGTTCTAAAACACCATAACCAGAGCAGAGTCACGGCCGTTGAACCGGAGCATGTTGTTCATTGAAATATTTTCCATCGCAGCAATATCCACATTCCCGGCTGATAAGGCCAGATTTGTGGTTTGGAACCGGTTTTCGCCATCTGACGTAAATCCGGCCTGCACAATAAGCTGATCGGGTTCATCCGTAACATGTTGGGCAACATGGACAGTGGCTTCTACCACACAGTATGCATCACCCGGGTTTTGTCCGGTTGCCAAACCTCCCGCCTCTACGGTAAAAACATCGGGATCGGTTGACCACCACTGCCATTCAATGTCAAAATCATCTGGGCCTAATGTATCTCCTGTCGCTGATAACAGTACCACGGAGAAATCTATTTGTTCATCTTCAGCAATTGTGGCTGTTTCAGGATGAATGTTAATGGATGATACCTGGTCGGTTTGCAGACCGGTGGCATCATCATCACTGCATCCGTTCATTATTAAAAAGCTAATACTTAAACCTGTTAATACAATTAGATAACAGGGCAGGGTTTTTTTTACGTTCTTCATTGGACATCGGGTTTTTTTCGGTTTCCATTT
This sequence comes from Balneolaceae bacterium, assembly GCA_007123715.1. Lineage (GTDB taxonomy): Bacteria > Bacteroidota > Rhodothermia > Balneolales > Balneolaceae > Rhodohalobacter. Next base: position 6,052 of record SKKO01000330.1, read on the forward strand.
ATTTGACTGAGTTCAAAAAAAGCATCCGCAAAGATGTAGTACGTACTGCTTTAGATAAATCATTGCCATGCTAATATTTAATTGAAGAACTCAGGCTGGGCTGACAAATAATTAAAGTGCTGCAACTGTTTCCTCTAAACCTTTCAATGCGTTACGCCGGTTAGGGGTTCTCTCCATGGAAGCCTCGAACGCATTCTGTGCTTCCTCATACCGGCCTTCCAGATAAAGCATTTCTGCTTGCAATTCCCGTACCGGTAAAACCTCACCGGGTGTAATGGGGTGTTTATCCATCGACTCTTCCAGCTCGGCAGCTTCGTTTATCAATTCAAGTGCACTTTCTGTTTGGCCGCTTTCATATAGAATCCATGCATCTGTTGCAATTGAGAGTGCTTCCGTCATGTACGACCAGTAGATATCCCCGGCATTTCGCATTTCCTGTACAGCTTCACTGATTTTATCGCGCTCTTCTTCAGCCTGGTCAAGATCTCCGGACCGTGCGGCACCCAACCCCCGGGCGTAATAAAAAATGGATTTGGCTGCCGGATAATTATCCCAGTCAACAGCACCTGGCTCATAAACACTGAGTTGGGCTGCTTCTTCCCACTTTTGTTGTTCAAGGTAATACCTGGCCTGAGCTGCGGCAATACCATATGCCGTTGCAAAGTGGGGCTGCCCTTCCTCAATCGCACGAACTTTTTCAAGCGTCTTCCGGGCCTTTTCATACTCCTCAAGCTGCAAATAAGCATACATCATATAATCGAGTGCATGTGGGTAATGTAATGATGTGATACCCCTGTATGGATTCCGCAGGGCTGCTTCAGCGGATCGCTCATTCCAGTCAGCCGTATCTTCCCAATAACCAAGCCTTACAAAAATATGGCTCGGCATGTGCAGGGCATGAGGTGTATCAGGTGCAACCCGATCGTATTTTCTCGCAACGTCCTCAGCCATATGCGCCAGGTCAGAACTGTCGTAAGCATGTATGAGGTAATGAAATAAACCAGGATGTTCAGGATAATCCTCAAGAAATCTTTCCATCAATGCTCCTGCTCGTTTTTCGCGTGTAAAATCCCGTTCCTGATGAGGTGAAAAATACGTCATGGCATAGGAAATCTCAGATAAGGCATAAAATGCTGCTGCATCTACATCATCCGGCATGGCTTCATGCAGTTCATTTGAAGCTTCCATCCATGCCCTTAGCCTTTTTTGATGATCGCCCGGCCTGCTGTCTGCAGGAGGATCGGGGTCATTAAAAAATGCCGCTGCAGTCGAAATAAAGGCCCGTTCGCGATCCGTAGGAGCACCCAGTGCCCGGGCATTTTGCACCGCATCTATGCCACGCACCATATCATCATCACTGGTCGGAGCCCAGAGAGGCTGAAAGCTGGTCATGGCTATTCCCCAGTGTGCCATGGCACAATCCGGGTCGGCTTCAGCGGCGGCTTCAAATCTGGGCTGCGCCTGTGAATACATCATGTGATGGAGGTGCGCCAATCCCAGTTCAAATTCAGCCTGTGCTGTTTCATTACACGAAATCGGAAAATTTACCACTCCATGTTCATAGTTCACTTCATGAACCTGCCGATCGTGAACCTGTTGTTGATCACTGCAAGCAGAAAATAACAGCAGTATCATCAACACAATGCCAAATGACTGTGATATCGAAAACAAACGCTGTATTCCGGCAATCACTGTATTTGTATCTCTTTTATTACTGATTGGTTGCATCAAATTCTTCATAACAAGTAACATTTCTTGATTAAAGGACATAATTATGCCTTATACCCGTATTTGATTGGTATAAGTCTGTTTCATTTGTTTTATTTATACATCATGGGCATATGTTTAGCCCGTTTACTTAGAAAAGCGGAAAAACTGCCATTATGTAATCATTATTTTGGAAAGAATTTAACATATTGCCCTGCAATTAATTAAATGTCTCCATGACAGAATGCCCAAAAAAAGATCAATATGGATAAGGGCAAAATTACTCAATTACTTCAGGCACATTCCTCAGGCGAGCCCGGGGCAATGAATAAACTGATGCCACTGGTATATGATGAGATGCAGAAAATGGCCCAATACCGTTTGAGTGGTGAGCGGCCCGGGCATACACTGAGTGCTAAAGGTCTGGTTCATGAAGCTTTTTTAAAACTGGTGGATTTTGACCGCATCGACTGGCAAAACCGGTATCATTTTTTTGGAATTGCATCCCAGGTAATGCGCAATATCCTGGTTGATTATGCGATAAAACAGCAGGCCCAGAAACGTGGCGGTGACAGGCAGCGTGTTACACTTGGAGAATCTGACGCTGTAACCGAAATAAAACTTCATGATATACTCTCCATCCATCAAGCTCTTGAACGGCTTGAAAAATTTGAGGAGCGCCAGGTTCGTGTGGTTGAATGCCGGTTCTTTGGAGACCTAACGATTGAAGAAACAGCAAATGCTCTTGGGATTTCAACCCCAACCGTAAGCCGGGACTGGAACATGGCACGCGCATGGCTGAACCGGGAGCTGGGTGGAAAAAGCTAAGCGCCGGGCGCTAGGTGCTGAGCTAAGCGCTTGGCGTTTGGTGTTTAGAAAAAAATGCTGATATAATTGTAAGAAATGTTAGTTAACTGGTTCATTTCAATAGGAATGAAACAGCAACTACATATTCATAAAGTGATGGTAATC
>SKKO01000227.1 GCA_007123715.1 Balneolaceae bacterium
AATCCATTTCCGCATTATTACACCTTTCTTAGTTGCAACCAAGATTCTAAACCTAACCCGGACAGACATACCATGTCTCCATTTAAACTATTATTACAATGAAACGAAAAGAATTCCTGAAAAAAATCGGAGTAAGTGCCGCTGGCCTCTCGTCCCTTGGCATGTTATCAGCAGAAACAATGAAAGCAACCCAGGGACGGCGGTGGCAATCGCGCGACTATACCTGGGTTTCAAATCACAATGATAATGATGACGATTCCCGGCGGCGGCTCGAAATAGTGAAACGATCCGGGCTTAATGGCATCTTGCCATCCGGCCATTACGAGCGCTGGGTGCGGCTTGCAGAAGAGTTTGAACTGGATGTGCACGCATGGTTCATCACTCTGCAAAGAGGTGGTGATGCTTATCTGATCGAAAACCACCCGGAACTGTTTATGGTGAACCGGAACGGAGAGTCGTCCATTGATAAACCGGCATATGTAGATTACTACAAGTGGCTCTGCCCCACTAGGCCGGAAGCACGGGAATACCTGATGAGAAAAATTGATGAGATCATGAAAATCTCTGAAATCAAAAGTATCCACCTCGATTACATCCGGTATCCCGATGTAATTCTTCCGATCCAACTTCAGCCTGTTTACGGAATTGTGCAGGACAGAGAATTTCCTGAATATGACTACTGTTATTGTAACGCCTGCCGCTCAAAGTTTAAAGACTTGAATGGCGAAGACCCGATAAACTTCGAAAAACCGGAAGAGATTGAGGCCTGGAACCGCTTCAGGTATAACCAGGTTACCCAGCTTGTGAACCAGATCGCCATTTCCGTACGTGACAGGGGTAAAAAAGTAACTGCCGCAGTTTTCCCAACACCGGATATTGCACGCAGCCTCGTTCGCCAAAACTGGCCCGACTGGAACCTCGATGCCGTTTATCCCATGATTTACAACCATTTTTACCACAAACCGGTCAGCTGGGTGGGTGATGCCGTAGCCGAGTGCCGCAGAGAAATGCCTGCCACCACCCCGCTCTACTGCGGTCTGTATGTACCGGAGATGACACCCATCGAAGTATCACAGGCATATGAATACGCCATGGAAAACGGCGCTGCAGGAATAACCATTTTCCCCGACACCGGAATGAGTGAAGAACACTGGAATTTCCTCAGCATGACCATGGTAAAAGGATAGTATGCCGGGCAGTAGCGCAGCCATCCCGTAATTTGGAATAAATAACCGGCGAACAACAAACTTATTATTTTAGTAATTTCAGGGAAAAGTATTCCCGGAATCCATCAAAAAAATATGTATCTGCAATGTACTCATCACTGAAAGACCACCTTCAAAAAGAACTTAGTCAAATCAAAGAAGATGGCCTCTACAAAGAAGAGCGCATCATCACTACACCACAAGGTGCGGTTATCAACACAACTCAGGGCAAAGAGGTCGTCAATTTTTGTGCCAATAATTATCTTGGGCTCTCCTCGCACCCCAAAGTGATCGAGTCAGCTAAAAAGACGATTGACAAATATGGCTACGGAATGTCGTCCGTCCGCTTTATCTGTGGAACACAAACCATCCACAAGGAACTTGAAGCTAAAATTGCAGATTTTCTGGGTACGGAAGATGCCATACTTTATGCCGCTGCGTTCGATGCGAACGGGGGTGTATTTGAACCGCTTCTCGGCCCTGATGATGCCATTATTTCCGACCAGTTAAATCACGCGTCGATCATTGATGGTGTACGCCTCTGCAAAGCCGCCCGGTATGTTTATAAACACAATGACATGAACAGCCTCGAAGAAAAACTCAACGAGGCATCCGGTGCAATAACGAAAATCATTGCTACCGACGGTGTTTTTTCAATGGATGGCACAATTGCTCAGCTCGATAAAATTTGTGACCTCGCCGAAAAATATGATGCACTTGTGATGTCGGATGAATGCCACTCAACAGGCTTTGTCGGGAAAACCGGACGCGGAGTGCATGAATACCGCAATGTGATGGGTCGCGTTGATATCATCACCGGTACACTTGGGAAGGCCCTTGGTGGAGCCTCCGGCGGATTTACGGCCGCACACAGGGAGATTATCGGCATTCTCCGGCAGCGATCACGTCCATATCTGTTTTCAAATACACTTGCTCCTGCCATCGCCGGGGCATCCATTGAGGTTTTAAATCTGCTGAGTGAAACGACAGAACTCCGCGATAAACTGGAAAGCAATACCATCTGGTTCCGTGAAAAGATGACCTCTGCCGGTTTCGATATCAAACCGGGCAACCACCCTATTGTGCCCGTAATGCTTTATGATGCCAAACTGGCGCAGGATTTCGCCGGTAAACTCCTCGAAAAAGGAATTTATGTGATCGGGTTCTACTACCCGGTAGTTCCCAAAGGACAAGCCCGAATCCGCGTTCAGATATCTGCCGTTCACGAACCGGAACATCTCGAAAAAGCTGCAAATGCATTTATCGAAATCGGAAACGAACTGGGGGTAATCGGTTGATTAGTTTACGGGCTGTTGAAACCTGTCAGAGTACCCTGGCAGGATTTCTGGCAGAGTGCGGATTGCAAGAAAAAAATCGTTTTTTGTGGCAGTTTTGAAATGTTTGGATTTGTCAACAGCCTCCGGCATATTTTATCATTTTAAGTATTTATAAACAGAGTTTATGCAAAATATTCTTATAACCGGAGCCTGCGGGCAGCTTGGAAGCGAATTAACAACTGAACTGCGAAATATTTACGGTTCCGACCATGTGATTGCATCCGATATTTCAGAACCTAATCTTCTGATTGCCGATGGCCCTTTCGAGTATCTTGATGTTCTTGACCGGCCGCGAATAGAGGAAATTATAGAAAAATATAACATCGGTATCATTTATCATCTTGCTGCTGTTCTCTCGGCCACTGCAGAAAAAAATATCAGCCAGGCATGGAAACTAAACATGGATGGCCTTCTGAAGGTGCTCGATACGTCAAAGGAAAAAAAACTCGATCGCGTATTCTGGCCCAGTTCTATCGCTGTATTTGGGCCTGACGCCAAAAAAGAGAGGACTCCCCAAAGCAGTGCCTGCAACCCAACTACCGTGTATGGAATCAGCAAGCTTGCCGGCGAACAGTGGTGCTCTTATTTTTACAGGAAATTTGGAGTAGATGTCAGAAGCCTTCGTTATCCCGGTCTTATCGGCTATAAATCGCATCCGGGCGGCGGAACCACCGACTATGCCGTGGATATTTATCATAAAGCTATTAAAGGGGAAGTTTTTGACTGTTTCCTTAAAAAGGATACAGCTTTGCCTATGATGTATATGTCTGATGCCGTAAAAGCCACGATCAATCTGATGCAGGCTCCTGCCGAAAGGATTACCATTCGAACAAGTTATAATATTTCAGGTTTCTCCTTTTCGCCGAAAGATATTACTGCTTCAATCCGGAGTATGATTCCGGAATTTGAAATACAATACAATCCTGACCACCGGCAGGCAATCGCAGAATCGTGGCCTCACAGTATTGACGATTCACCGGCCCGCACCGACTGGGGCTGGAAGCCTGAATATAACCTGCAATCCATGACCGAAGAGATCATCAAAAATCTCCCGGTTTTTTGGAATATGGAAACAGCCTGATCAGCCCGGCTCAAAGCATGACTATGAAAATCAAAAACGTTTTTCTGATTTCTGTATTTTTGCTCCTGAGTGCCTGTTCACGGCCCGCTGTTTTTCAGTCTTACGACCTGCTCATTACGAATGCCACCATTCTTGACGGCACCGGCGGGCCTGCATATACCGGCAGTATTGTCGTTCGAAACGGTATCATTGCTCAAGCAGGCGTTATCGATACATCAAGAGTGCGTGCATCCCAGCGAATCAATGCTGCAGGCAGAATAGTTTCACCCGGTTTTATCGACCCGCATTCCCATGGAAATCCTCTCGAAACCCCTCATTTTGATAATTTTCTTGCCATGGGTGTAACCACCATCAGCCTTGGCATGGATGGCAGCAGTCCCGGTAACAATGACGTCTCTGCCTGGATGAATGAAACAGAACGTGCGGGAACCGGCCCGAATATCCTCCATTTTGCCGGGCACAACACACTGCGGCAGCTCGTGGAAGCACCCCGGGAATCAGGTCTCGATTCGGTTTATATCGAACAAATGACAACCCTTCTGAATAAGGCACTCGAAGCCGGGTCTTTCGGGCTCACCACAGGGCTGGAATATGATCATGGCACCTTTTCAGATCTGGATGAACTTGCCGAACTTGCCAAAACGGTGGCTGAGTCCGGAGGACTGGTGATGAGCCATCTCAGAAGTGAAGATGATGACAGCATTGAGTCCGCCATCCGGGAACTCATAGAGCAGGGCAGGATGTCGGGTGCAGACGTTCATATATCGCACCTTAAGATTGTGTATGGAAATGACACCAGGCGCGCCGAAAGAGTACTGAATTTACTGGATGAAGCCAGAAACGAAGGTATCCGGGTTACGGCCGATCTGTATCCATATACAGCCAGTTATACAGGGCTTTCCATTCTTTTCCCCGAATGGGCATTACCGCCCAACGATTATCAGGAAGCAGCAAGGAATCGCGGCGGCGAGCTTTTTTCTTACGTCCGTAATCGTGTGAACGCGAGAAATGGTCCGGAAGCAACACTTTTCGGAACAGGTTTATGGGCCGGCATGACTCTTGCCGAAGTTGAAGAATACCTCGAGCGCCCTTTTGAAAATATCCTGATACAAGATTTTGGCCCGGCCGGCGCCAGTGCAGCCTACTTTGTAATCAATGAGCAGGCCATGCGGCTATTTTTAACCGATCCCTACGTAATGATCAGTTCAGACGGAAGTCCGTCGATGCATCACCCCAGGGGCTATGGAAGTTTTGCGAGGGTAATCAGGAAATATGTAGTAGAAGAAGCACTACTGAGCCTTGAAGAAGCGATTTACAAAATGACCGGGTTACCGGCTGTTACACTAGGGCTTACTGACCCAAACAAAGCTGGTATTCCCCGCGGGCTGATCCGTGAGGGTTTTGCTGCTGATTTGGTCATTTTTGACCCTGATAATGTAAACGATCCCGCAACCTATGAAGATCCGCATCAGCTTGCTGAGGGATTTGACTGGGTTTTCGTGAATGGTACAGCCGTAATAGCCGATGGAGAAAAAACCAATCGGCTGCCTGGTCAATTAATCCGGAAAAATCCGGATTAAAGTGGCTTCTTACCGGTTCGTCGGGTAAAGGATACGGGTAAGGCTATGGGGTTCTCACACCGGAACACCCACGAAAAATGTTTACCAAATATTACATGACAACTTCATCAAAAAGATTTAATACATTTGACACCATCAACTCAAATAATCTGCAACCCATGAAACAGTTCATCATACTCCTTTTCATATTCCTGATTTCACTGTTCCCCGTACAATCCCTTTTTGCGCAGGATGAAGTGATTGCGTTATCCGATCCCATTGTCACAACCGATCACTATGATATCTACGGTTCTGTAATAGAAGAAAACTATTCCCTTAGTGACCTTTCCATGATGGATATATCTGAATTTGAAGCTGAAGGCGGCAGTGAATTTTATTTCAGCGGCATCCTGTCAGAAGTATGTCAGTCCAGAGGTTGTAATTTCTACCTGGATACCGGTGACAGGCAAATCCGGGTCAGATTCCTGGATTATGGTTTCTTTGTCCCCACCAACTCGGGCGGGCGGCAAACTGTAGTTCGCGGTGGATTTGTTCAGAAACAAGATGAAGAAACCGGGGAGTCTTTTTACGAACTTCTTTCCAGTGCTATCAAGATTTACAAATAGATCTGAACGTTCAGGCCGATCGGGTGGCTGTTAGGTTCAGAACGCCGATATAAGCATGAAATTAATCCTGAATGCCCGCTTTTCTTAGCGGATTGGGCTTGCATATGCGTTGTGTAAGCCGGGATACAACCATGATGGTAATCAGCCCCGAGACCATGGCAAGTGTGCGAAACGGAAATAGTACCAGCCCGTCTTCAATCATTGGATAGGGTATCATGATTGGAATGCCCAGGGTCGGATCCCCGCCGCCTACACGCAATAACAGTGATACTGTAAATCCTGCAATGGAACCGTACATATTTGCCTTTTTATCAAACAGAGCTGTAACAAGCTGTGGAAAAAGAATGGCATACACAAAATCGCTGCAAAGGAACCAGAGCTCATACACACTTTTTACCTGAAGAGCCAGCAATGTTCCGGTGATCCCGATTATCCAGATCATTCGCCTCAGCATATTCAAGAGCTCTTCATTCGTCATATTCGGCTTAATCAGCGGCTTGTACACATTCCATGTGGTCATGGAAGAAGCGGAAAGAATGGATGAATCCACGGAAGACATCACTGCTGCGGCTATCGCGCCTAGTCCGATTGTAGCTACAATTGGATTGGTTAAATAGCGGATTACATAAGGAAGAACCAAAGCCGGTTCTTCTGGATAGGGCGCACCAACAGCTTCCCATGAAACCACATCGCCGATAATGCCAATAAGTATCGCGGGTACGGCAGCAATTATACACACAACCCCTGCAATAATAGAAAGCCACATCGCCGTTTTTTCATCCTTTGATGCAAGCACCCTCTGAAAATATACCTGCCAGGGAATTCCGCCAAGAACGAGCAAAAGCATGGAATCCCACCAGTTCCAGTAATAGTTGCCCCACTCCGGATACCGCCAGCCGTCAAGAGGTGGAAAAAGTGAAGAAAGCGGACCTTTTTTTTCCTGGTATGTTTCCCAGGCTGCCTCCAACCCGCCAACATGAGAAAGTGCAAATGGCAATACCAGTAACAAACCGCCTATCAATAAAATAAGCTGAAAAATATCGGTGAGGGCTACAGCCCACAATCCTCCCATTGCCGTGTAGATAATCGCAATAAGAGCCGATAAAATGATAGAGGTGGTAAAATCGAGCCCGAGAACAGTTCCAAACGTAGTGCCCAAAGCGGTGAGAATGGCAGCCGTCCAAAAGATTTCGGCCGTGATGGCCGGCAGCGTAAGCACTGCGCCCATTTTTTTCCCAAATCGCTGGCGAAGCGGATCTATCAGCGTTGTAAACTCATACCGTCTCATTTTCCGGGCAAAAAAGATCCCGCCCAGAATCAGGCTCAGGGAATAACCCCAGGGAGCCTGTACCCATGCCAGCCCGTGGCTCATAGCATATTCGGCCGACCCGTTGATGTAACCACCCCCAATCCAGGTGGCACTCATGGTAAAAACTGCGATGTAAAGCGGAAACTGACGCCCTGCAAGAATAATTTCATCGGGATTGTTGGACCGGCTGAAATTATTGGCATAAATACCGATGTAAAAAATGATGGCATAAAATACAATCATCGCAATATAGCCCGGCCAGTACAGGGTTTCCTGTGTATCAACCAGTTCTATAATGCCCCCAAGTATCAGAAGAATTACTGAAAGAACAATAATTGACTGAAACGGTTTTGGATCAGATTCGTTATTTTCTGCCTTACGGCTTTTAAGGCTCTGCAATTTCGGTTAAATGTTTATAATAAATTAACACTCTGATTATCTGTCAGCTTTGGATTTCCTTTAAATTTCATCTTTCCAATAATCTTTAAAGATTCAACTTTCATTTTTTCAATTAGATTAGATTTGAATAATTTACTTTTCTTTTATTCAATCTATTGGTGTCTGGTAATAAATCAATCAAATATAAGCTCAACTATGCGAAAACCTATACATTTTAAATGGCACCGTATCATTTGTTCTGCTATGTTTACTGTATTCTTTGTAGCCGGTTCTCTTTTAACAATTGAAAGAACTGAAGCACAACAAAGACTTACGGTAGATGGTGTTGTCACCGATGCTGAAACGGGTGAACTTCTGATCGGGGTAAATGTTATTGTAAAAGACTCGAATGAGATTACGGGTTCCATCATTGGAACGCAAACTAATGTGGATGGATATTACAGTCTTGAAGTGCCCGAAGAGCTGAACTCACTTATTTTTACGTATGTAGGCTACCAGCGATTAGAAATTAACATCGATGGGCGCAGTACCGTCAACGTCCGGCTTTTGCAAGATATCTCCATGCTGGACGAAGCGGTTGTGGTGGGTTTCGGAACTCAGCGCCGGGTAAATCTTTCTGGTGCCGTTGACCAGATCAGTATGCGTCAGCTCGAAGCACGTTCCATCTCTAGTGTTACCCAGGGGCTCCAGGGGCTGGTTCCTAATCTCAATATCGATTATACCGAAGGCGCACCCGGTACCGAACCAAGAATCAACATTCGCGGGTTCACATCGATCAATGGAGGTGAGCCGCTCATTATCATTGACGGCATCCCCGCAGAAACTCGTGATCTGAACCGGCTGGATCCGATGGATGTGGCCAGTATTTCCGTATTAAAGGATGCGTCTTCAGCAGCTATTTATGGCGCCCGGGCCGCTTTTGGCGTACTCCTGATTGAGACCAAACGGGGTACCCGTGAAGGTGTAAATGTAAGCCTTTCATCACGCGCATCATGGGACCGCCCAACCATATTGCCGGATAAAGTTACCGATCCCTACACATACATGCGCTGGCAGGATATGAGCACAAGCGCCACACCTTGGAATTACATCAATTACAGTGACGACATGTATGAATGGGCACGTCAGCGATCTGACAACCCGGCAAATACGCCATCCGTCCGGGTTGACCCAAACAACCCCGGCCAGTGGCAGTATATGGG
>SKKO01000015.1 GCA_007123715.1 Balneolaceae bacterium
CTTTGGCAAACGGGCGATTTGGGAGCACAGCTTGTTTACAAACACGGAGTGGCAGTTGGCGAAATCGACAGGTTACATCAACAAATCGAATCGTTAGAACGGAATCTATCAGCTTTCAGAGAAGAAGCAGGGCCCGAGCTACACGACGACGGTTCATGGATCTGGCGAATAGGCCCCGGCTCCGATCAGGCTTTGAATGACAATTTCCGTATTGAAGGAAGCGATCAGTTTACTACTGAGATAGCTCAGGAAGGCAGGATTTATCACCTGGAATTTACAACCTACGAGCAGAGTTTTCTTCTGTTTGATCAATCATTCAGCAGCATTGATGGGCGTGCAGAGATCAACACGGATGAGTTTGATGGAGAATTTGCTTTGGTTCACCACTACCAAAATTCGGATAACTATCAATATTTGAAGCTCAACGGTTCACAACTCAGCCAGGGACAAGTTCGAAATGGAGCAGACAATGTTCTCGGTTCCGGTCAGATTGATGCCTCCGGCTGGTACACCCTCCGTGTAGCCGCGAGCGGTGCGCATTATTATGGCTATCAAAATGGCCGGACTATTGTTCACACCCATGATGATGAAATGCAGCCGGGCATTACCGGAATTGCCATTCAGGGTAACGGAATTTTGAAAATCAGATTAATTGAATATAGAAATGTAGAATAGGTTGAAAAGTAGTATTGAGACGTTAGATCCCCACTCGTCCGGAGCTCTGCTCCGCGATGTGGGTAGTCAGCTCTGCTGACTAGCATCCATCACTATTTTCTGTAAGGAACCTGTAACACCTCCAGCATCCCGAAATGCTCCTTATTCAGGCTTATCAAGGTTAATGAATTTGTTGTAGCTGTAGCCGCTATCAGTACATCGGCAAGCCCTGTTCCACTTTTTAGTTTATTGCGTTTCTCACTCTCAGATTTTCGTGCTATATATTCAGTTACAGCTTCCCTGATAATTTCACTTCTGCTGCTTCCTTGTGTTCGGGAAAGAATTTCAACTATTTCTTTAGACATCCAAATATTTTACACAGCATACTATACATACTATAACACCGAAGTTATTTTATTTCATTACCTTAAAGCACAATTTAAAAATCAGAGGATTGAGCCATGGAACATCACGACCACAGCCACGATGAAAATCACAATGGCGGTGACCACTCCGGCCACTCACATCACGAGCACCACAAAATGATGGTGGAGGATTTTAAATGGCGGTTCTGGTGGGTACTCGGACTGACGGTTCCAATTCTCGCCCTCTCTCCCATGATTCAGGATTTTTTGGGCCTGGAGTGGCGATTTGCAGGTGATACCTGGATTCTGGCAGCACTCTCCTCTGTGGTCTATTTCTTTGGTGGCTGGCCATTTCTCTCCGGACTGATTGACGAGCTAAAAAAGAAACAGCCGGGCATGATGACTCTGATCGCCCTGGCGATTACCGTGGCCTATGTTTACAGTACTGCCGTGGTGTTCGGGTTTGATGGACACCTGCTCTATTGGGAGCTCTCCACACTGGTTGGCATCATGCTTCTGGGCCACTGGGTTGAGATGCGCTCGGTGATGAGCGCCTCCGCCGCACTTGAAAAAATGGCCGAACTGCTCCCTGGTAAAGCACTACGTGTAAAGGAAGACGGCTCAACAGAAGAAGTTCCGGTTGAAGATCTCAAAAAAGGCGATAAGATTCTCATCAAACCGGGCGAAAAAATTCCGGCTGATGGTATCGTTGTAAAGGGCGAATCAAGCGTAAATGAAGCGATGTTGACCGGAGAATCAAAGCCGGTAACGAAAACGAAGGATGACGAGGTGATTGGCGGTTCGGTAAACGAGAAAGGTTCGCTTACTGTCGAGATCAGTAAAACCGGTGACGAATCCTTTCTCTCTCAGGTGATGGATCTCGTGAGGAAGGCGCAGGAGAGCAAATCAAAAACACAGGATTTGGCTAACCGTGCCGCTTTCTGGCTTACCATTGTAGCCATCTCAGCAGGTGCGCTTACGTTTATGAGCTGGTCCCTCTTTACGGGTCAGGAATTGAGTTTCACCATGAACCGGACACTTACCGTGATGATCATCGCCTGTCCGCACGCCCTGGGTCTCGCTATTCCGCTTGTGGTTGCTGTATCCACCAGCCTCGCGGCCTCCAACGGTTTTCTGATCCGAAATCGCGTGGCGTTTGAACAGGCCCGAAATATTCAGGCGGTGATTTTTGACAAGACCGGCACCCTCACCGAAGGTACCTTCACCGTAACCGATATACTGAACTTCAATGAAATATTCAGCGACGATGAAATCCTGATGTATGCCGCCTCTCTCGAAACCAATTCCGAGCATCCGATTGCAAAGGGTATACTGGAGGAAGCAGGTGAGGGCGTTCAGGAGCCCGACGAATTCAACTCCATCACCGGAAAAGGGATTGAGGGGAAAGTGGATGGCAAAACGGTAAAAGTTGTGAGCCCCGGATTTGTGCGTGAAAACAATTTCGACTATCCGAGGGAGCAGGTTGAGGAGATCTCATCCCAGGGCAAAACTGTGGTGTTTGTGGTGATTGAAGATGAGCTTTGCGGAGCGATTGCACTGGGTGATGAAATCCGGGAAACCTCCCGGAACGCCATCAAGAAGCTGCATGATATGGGCCTCGAAGTGGTGATGCTTACGGGCGACAACCAGCAAACGGCCGAATATGTGGCCAAAGAACTGAATATTGACCAGGTGTTTGCCGAGGTGCTTCCTGATGAAAAAGCGGACAAGGTGAAGGAGGTTCAGGGACAGGGAAAGCTGGTAGCGATGACCGGTGATGGAGTGAACGACGCGCCAGCCTTAGCGCAGGCCGATGTGGGGATTGCCATTGGTGCCGGATCGGATGTAGCCGTGGAAACCGGTGATGTGGTTCTGGTGAAAGACAACCCCGAAGATGTGGTGAACCTGATCCGCCTCTCCAAAGCCACCTACAGCAAGATGGTGCAAAATCTGGCTTGGGCCACCGGCTATAACGTGGTAGCCATCCCGCTGGCTGCCGGTGTATTGTACACCTGGGGTGTCATTTTGAGTCCGGCCGTAGGCGCTGTTTTGATGTCGGCAAGCACCGTGATTGTGGCAATTAATGCGCGGTTGTTGAAGCTGAAGGATTAATTAACTAATCCCTCTTTCAACTTCGTACGGAGCATCGCCTGCCCCGGGCGGGAGTATTCGGGGCTCCGGGGCGAACCATGTCAGACCTGCTGACAGTTAAAGTCAGCAGAGCTAAAGTGCGATCACACAGCAGAGCCGGGTGATCAGGAACGTACAGCAAATCTGAATGTCCAGGATGGGTTTTTCAATTACTAATAAGTTGATGGACCATACCACTTGCAAATGAGCACTGAATGAGGCCAAACATGTGAAATATGTAACATAATTCACATAATGCGTTACGCATCTTTTAGAAAAAATGGTCACAATTCTGTTATATGAAAACACCCATAATTGGATATCACAGAAGCAAAAGGTTGAATTAAGAATCATTCATCAGAAAAAAAGAAATCATATAAATAAGGCAAACCCAATGAAGAGAACAATTTTTATAACAATTGCACTGATCACAGTGGTTCTGACAACAAACCCGGTGACAGCACAAGATCATCAGCATCATGAAAGTCATGAACAGATGATGCAGATGATGGGAGATTCTGAGATGCGGGCCATGATGATGGAACATATCGCCGAAAATCAGGACATGCGCCAGGAAATGATGAAACAAATGAGAAAATCAATGATGGATGACATGCAGCAGATGGATCATTCTGAGAGGATGGATCAAATGCACCAACGCATGGACAACCCGGAGATGAAGGAACGGATGCAAAAACACATGGAGATGATGCAATCCATGATGGAAGGAGATGAGATGGATCGCTCCATGATGATGGAAAAGATGCAAGACTCAGAGATGATGAAAATGCATATGATGTGCATGCAGATGCACGGAGATGATATGAACGGTGGAGACACTGAAACCGGCGATCATGATGATCATCACTAAACGCTTTAATAATCAAGATCTGCTTTATTCAAAGGAACTTTTGATGTAGCAGGTGAATAAGCATCTGTCGAATAAAAAAGAAGGCTTTGGAGTACTGACAGATTTCAACGTTAAGGAAACCTTGAAAAAAACTGGATGCCGATTCAAAAATAATACAGAATCCCGGTTAGGCAATACAGTGACAGAAGTCGTTTGGTTAACCATTCCGACTGAATAATTACGTTTTAAAAAAACCACCATGGGAAAAAACGATCAGTCTGTATTTGTTTACTGCAAGAAAAAAAGCCTCTTCTTTAAGCGTCACATAGTTATATGTGCAACCATTTCGATGCTGTTTCTTATAACCGGATGTAATGCAACTTTTGAATTTACCGAACCTCCGGAACATCCGGCCCGAACTGATATTTCCGTTTCTGAATATCACCCATCTGAGATCTTATCAAAAACCAATCCGGTTGAAATCAAGCCGGCACGTTCCACAGAATGGGACGATGAGGAGGAAATGCATCATCACGATAACGAGCATTAATTAAATAACCTCTGTTTATGAAAGAGTCAACGTTGAGAGTTTCCCTGCTTGTTTCACTTTTTGTCATTATTGCCGGATGTGCATCCACATCTCCTCAGGCCGCATTCGAAGAGGTGGAAGCCGGCCTGGAAGAGCGGGGTATTGAAAAAGTTCACTGGTATACGGGAAGTGAAGAGGACGAAGAGTCGAAAGAGAAAATCGGGCAACTTTTAGATGATGAACTAACGGTTGACACCGCCGTCCAGATTACGCTGATGAATAACAGTCGTCTGCAGGCTGTCTACTCTCAACTGGGTGTGGCTCAGGCAGATTTGGTACAGGCGGGTCTGCTTTCAAATCCCGTTTCCAGTGGGAGTATTCTGTTTCCTATGAGTAGTGGCAACCGCGAATTTGAATTGGGTATCACACAAGGTTTTCTGGAAATCTTTTATATCCCGCTCCGGAAAAGAGTCGCAGGTTCCCTGTTGGACGAGACTAAAATGGTAGTGACCGCATCGGTTTTGGATTATGAATATCGTACACGGACTGCTTTTTATAAAACACAGGCATCTTCACAGCGGCTGGAGATGTTTGAGCAGATCACCCTGGCCACCGAACTGGGGTACGATTTGGCTCAGCGCCTGCATGAAGCCGGAAACATAACGGAGCTGGAACTACACGAACACCGCGACATGTATGAACAGGCAAGAGTAGAGCTTCGTCTCGCAGAAGGAGATTATTTTCGATCCCGGGAGGAGTTGAATCGTATTATGGGTGTATTTGGTGAGAATGCTGGATGGAGTATAAAGGGCCGGTTACCACAAATTCCGGATGACGAAATTGACCTGGCAAATATTGAAGCGCAAGTGATTGAAACAAGTCTCGATCTTGAAATTGCGAGGCAGCGGATTATGACCGCAGGAAAAATGCTTGGAATCCGTGAAAATATGGCCTTGGTGCCGTTTCTGTCGGCAGGCGCAGAGGCTGAGTACGAAGCAGGAGACTGGAGAGTTGGGCCTACACTTTCACTGCCAATTCCATTTTTCGATCAGGGCCGGGCACGTATTGCCCGCAGCCATTCAGAGTTGAGAATACAGCAGGAGAATTACAACGCTCTGGCAGTTGAAATTCGCTCAATTGCACGGGTGGCTAGAGAAAATATCGAAGCTGCACGGCAAATATCGAAACACTATGAGAATGTGATTCTGCCTATCCGTGAACGCATAACCGGCGAAGCGCAGTTGCAGTACAACGCCATGCAAATCGGCCTGTTTGAGCTGCTGCGTGCCCGTGAACGGCAAATTGAGGCAGGAGAAAGATATATCCATTCTCTGCAAAACTATTGGATTTCCACAGTTGCTATAGAACAGCTGCTCAAGGGAAGAACTCCCTATCAATTTACAGAGACGGATTTCAGTTCTTGGGAAAGATAAATCTAAACTTAACAGAAAGAGTAAAATCATGAGTCTATCCAGACGTGAAATGCTTATAAAGAGCAGTGCTGCACTGGCCGGCGGATCACTGCTGCATTATGCCGGAAAGGCGGAAGCAAAGGAAACGGTGAGGGATTTGAATTCCAAGAACGATCCGCCATGGAAACGTAGTGCATTGGAACCCGGTACGAACTATAAACCCGTGATTACACCAAACGGATCCACTCTGGATTACCGCATTGTGGATGGTGTGAAAGTTTTTCACCTGATTGCCGAACCGGTAAGGCATGAATTTTTGTCCGGACTTGAAGCGAACTGCTGGGGATATAACGGGCAGGTGCATGGACCGACCATCGAAGCGGTAGAAGGAGATCGGGTCCGGATCTATGTTACCAACAAACTCCCCGCCCCCACTACCGTTCATTGGCATGGCGCATTACTTCCCAATGGAATGGATGGTGTAGGAGGATTGTCACAAAGTCTGATTCAGCCCGGAGAGACGTTCAAATATGAGTGGACATTCGCTCAGCATGGCACATTGATGTACCATCCGCACCATGACTCTATGACACAGCTTGGGATGGGGCTTATGGGAATGCTGATTGTTCACCCGAGAAACCGTTCTGCAACTCCTGCAGCCGACAGGGATTTTGCTTTGTTGCTAAGCGAGTGGTTTATTCGTCCGGGAACAGAACGTCCCGATCCTAATGTAATGGAAGATTTCAATGTACTCACAATCAATGCGCGCTCCTTCCCGGGAACCTCACCTTTGATAGCCCAAAGAGGTGACAGGGTACGCATTCGTATCGGCAATTTAAGTGCAATGAGCCATCATCCTATTCATTTGCATGGACATAAGTTTCAAGTTGTTGAAACGGACGGAGGGCGTATTCCTGCCGGAGCCCGGTGGCCTGAAGCCACAGTTACGGTTTCCCCCGGACAGATGAGAACCATTGAATTTGTTGCGGACAATCCGGGTGACTGGGCTTTGCACTGCCACATGACTCATCACATGATGAACCAGATGGGGCATGGGATTCCAAACATGATAGGTATGGATCCGAAAGGTTTAGATGAGCGGGTGCAATCACTGCTTCCCGGCTACATGACCATGGGGCATAACGGAATGGGAGGCCACGGCCAGCATATAAATATGGGCCACATGGATGTGCCAAAAAACAGCGTGCCTATGATAAGTACGCAGGGTCCGAGGGATTACATGTCGATGGGAGGAATGGCGACTCTCTTAAAGGTTCGCGATAAGATCGAAGATTATGATAAAGATCCGGGCTGGTTCAAAAACCCCGAAGGTACCGAAGCAAAACGAGCCGGTGCAGATGAAATGAAACTCGATGGTATCGTGTAGCAGGTTTCCTGCACATTCGGAGCTCCGCTCCGCGGCGGAAATTAAAAGAAAAACATTAAATATTTTTTTTATATAAACCCTTAATAAACATAATCATGAACTATTATTTATCAACTTCATATAATGGAACTTTCGACGAAGCCATAGAAAAAGTAACATCGGAACTGAAAAAAGAGGGGTTTGGAGTGCTGATGGAAATCGACATAAAAGAAACCCTGAAGAAAAAACTGGATGTCGATTTTAAAAAGTACAAAATCCTGGGTGCTTGTAACCCCGATTTTGCTTATCAGGCTTTGCAAAAGGAAGACAAGATCGGCACAATGCTGCCCTGTAATGTCATTGTCCAAGAGCATGAAAATGGAAAAGTCGAAGTATCTGCAGTTGATCCAATGGCTTCCATGCAGGCTGTAGAAAATACTGAGTTAAAAAAAATCGCAGCCCAGATTCGTGAGCTGCTCGAAAAAGTGATCCAAAAAGTGTGACAGCCGGCAGGCGCACTATTTGGAGGCAGATACGAAGAAATCTTTTAAAGCCTGATATATCCCGGCCTCTGGATTTATGTTCCTGAGTCTGCTGTACGAATCACTTGTTTCGGCATCATAAATCGGGAGTTGTATTTGAAAGGAATCGAATCTGAGAAACTATTTGTTGATATGTAATGAAATAAACAACTAAAAATTAAGGACTATGCATGATTTTCATTTTTTTGGAGGAGGCTGGATGATGGTTTTCTGGTGGATTTTAATAATTGCCGTAATAGTGATTGTTATAAGAGTGATCATGAAAAGCAACATGAAACAAACAGACAGTTCAGATAAATCACCGCTGGAAATTCTAAAACGGCGCTATGCGAAAGGCGAAATTACGGAAGAGGAATACTCGGAACGTAAGAAAGATTTAAAGCACTAACATAACATAAATTAATACCAGGAGTAAAACTATGAAGAAAGCATTCATTTTTACACTACTACTCAGCCTTCCTTTAATTCTTGCACAATGTAATCACTCGCAGGATGGAGAACCACACCACATGATGGGCGAGGATCAAATGGGACTAATGAACAATCCTGAACAGCGTCAGGCAATGATGACTCAAATGGCTCAAAATCCGGAAATGCGTAATGAGTTTATGGGCCACATGCATTCTTCAATGATGAGCGGGAACCATGAAATGATGCTCGACCGGATGGAAACAATGATGAATGATCCGGAACAAAGAGAACAGATGAGAGCACAAATGCAACAGATGATGGCCATAATGGAGAACGATGAATTTGACCGTGGGCATATGCGTGAAATGATGGAGCAATCACCCATGATGGGTATGCATATGAATTGTATGCAGATGATGACCGATATGTAAATCAAATCTTAAATGA
>SKKO01000180.1 GCA_007123715.1 Balneolaceae bacterium
CCATGAATATACTCCTCCGTCAGTTTTTGACGAAATGAATGACAGGGGGCACAGGTATTGAGTTCGGCCATTTGGGGTGTGAACCGCACCAGGTCAAGGTCGCGCCGGATCCGTTCCATGGGCAGATTGTCTGCATTCGGGCTGTTCATCAGCTCCACATGATCCTTTCCGGGGCCATGACAAGCTTCACAACTCACATTCAGTACCGACCAGGTGGTATGGAACGAGTCGGTATCCGGATCGTAGTTCTGTTTGAGGTTGGTTGAATGGCAATCGGCACACATGGTATTCCAGTTCATTGCGCCCCGGCGCCAGTGCATCCAGTCATCCGGTTCAAACGTCTCATACGGATAGAGTGAAAACCATTTTTCCTCCTCTGTATCCCAGGCGGCATGCAGGGCCTGATATTTACCCTGGCCTATATAAACCAGGTACTGCTGAAGCGGCTCCCAGCCAAAGGTGTATACGATACGATGGGACTCGGTTTGCGCGTCAGCCCCGATAAAATCAACCATAAAATCCTCACCTAGCCGGTAAAAACGGTAGGCCTCCTCCCCGTCCACAAACTCAGCATTGTTAAAATCACCCCGAATCACATCACTCCCCGCCTCAGCAATGGCATAATCGTGATGGGATCCTTTCCAGTCGTCCCACGCCTGTTCGTGGCACGACCTGCACGACTGATCACCCACAAACGAGTGAACCCTTTCAAAAGCTGAAACTTCTCCCTGGAATTCCTCACTGGCTTTACGGCTACAGCTGTAGGCAAGAAAAAAGCCAGCGAGTAAAGAGAGAATTAATATGATTTTTAAAACGGGAGCAAATCCGGCATACCCGCTCAGAGTATTCTCATTCATTATCAAAACATAACGCTTTATCAGAAATTTTACTCTTTTTTATCGTATCTGACCATGTCAATTCCTGGATTGACAGGCAGACAATCTGAATACAATAAAATTGCCGTCTGCTTTAGCTGACGGAATGAAAAGCTTCTCGGAATAAACTCCCTTTTTTAAAGAGGGCTGGGGGGATTTTTGGAAAGTTGAGATACCTTGCCGTGGGGTTTATGAAGGAATTTGTTTAAGTATTAATAAAAAAAAAATCACAATTCTGTCTGTTTTAGCCAACCCTGGAGGGATTCCTATGAGAGAAGGCACCATATGGCAAGTAGTATTACGAGGATTTGTAGAGCAGGACAACACCATTTCAGATGTGACACAAAATAACTTCTTCGTGCCTTTTCCCAAACTTGCTTTTCAATGCCAATTTTTTTTGAAATTCCAATTAGTCGAATTCAAAAAACGGAGTTGGTGGCAGATATAAACATTCACAATCTCCAAACATCACTTTTTTAGGCGGCCTTGGAAAAGTAATGTTTGGCAATAGTGCACCGCTTACGCGATGGAATCCGTCCGGCGTTCGTAAACGTGGTACTCTGTCATTATAGGTTTCCATGAATTCAAGCAAGTCACTTCTCAGTCTGACGAGTTCTTCCCGGTAAGCCGGGTCATCAACAAGATTGTTCAATTCATGAGGATCATTTATGACATCATATAACTCCTCATCCGGCCGGGGTTCAAAATAAGTTGCTCTTTGCTTTTCATCGAGAGTTCCGTCATGCATTTGTTGGCGGATTTCTGCGAAAGTCCCTCCATTGAGGGCATCTGCCGGCGGGGTAAGTGGTAAATCGTTGAAAAAATTTCGAATATACTTGAAGCGGTCATCCCTTATGGCCCTGACAAAGTTTTCATGGTCGTGCCAGTGGGCCTGCCCGTAAATATAGCTTCTGATTTTTTCTTTTGGGTCAGTAAGGATAGGACTGAAATCCTTGCCCACAAACTCATCACCCGCCTCCAGGCCGGCAAGGGTGAGAAACGTCGGGGCAATATCAATTACACTGACCAGCGATTTGGTTTCGGTTCCCGGTGGTATCGTCTCCGGCCATTTAACAATAAAAGGGGTTTTGATCCCGCTGTCATAAAGAGTGGTCTTGTCTCTGGGAAAGGGCCGTCCGTTATCGCTGATGAACAGGATCACCGTATTTTGAAGCACGCCCTGTCGTTCCAGAGTCTCCACAACGCGGCCGATATATTCATCCAGGCGGCTGATCTCATCATAATACATGGCAAAATCTTTCCTCACCCTTTCGGTATCCGGTACATAGGGCGGCAGGATCACATCTTCTGGCACATGAGGTTCTTTAATCGTGCCTTCATAATATACCCGGTGGGGATCAAATGCAGCCAGCCAAAGAAAAAACGGTTGATTTTCCGGGCGGTGCTCTAAAAGCGGAACCCACAGATGGCTGCCGCTGCCGTCAGCTTCCGGCAACTCACCGTAAGACTCCCTCAGTATGTCGGTATTCTCCTCTGCCAGAAAATCAAACCGGTCTTTGATATGATCTCCCATATGCCATTTACCTGCCTGTCCAGTCCAGTATCCGGCTTCTTTCAATTTTTCGACAAACGTGACTTTATCGGGCGGAATCTCCCAATGCAACTGCTCTGCATCGGTTTGATGCGGATAGGTACCTGTGACAATACTCGCCCGTGTCGGGCTGCAAGAGCTGGTGGTTAAAAAAGCATTGCGAAACATCATGCCATTCGCGGCGAGTTGGTCAATATTTGGTGTTTTGATGTTCGGATGCCCGCAGGCCCCGCAGTCATCCCAGGCCATATCGTCAGCTATGATCAGGACAATATTTGGCCGCTGATCTGATGCTTCATAAGTATCAGAAACGAACGTAAAACCAAACAGAAATAATCCAAAGACCAAGATACCACTCAATGGGATTGAAACTTTGATAAAAGAATACCCCTTTGAAAAGACTGGAGCTTTGATTTTTCTCTTCATGTTTTGTGATATCAAATTTTTTATTGACGTACAATACTGATTATTGTTCGGTAATTAAAATTTTACACCAGGCTAATCACTTTTTATTAAGGCCGGCTCCGGCCCGATTGATCATATTCATTTAATAAACATTGCAACCTTGCTGTCTCTTCAGGATAATCATGCCACAGAGTATTTCTCTCAGCCAGATCAACTTCAAGATTGAAAACAATATGGGGTTATTCAGTATCCACACTTTCTGTATATTCAATCGGGACACATCCCGTACCGAAAAAAACTGAACCAGATAGTAGCAAGAACGGAAAAAAGTGAATGTAAATCTTATTCAATTTTCTGTGTAGATCAGTGTATTCTGTGGCAACCATGAATTCGGGTTTAGGGGAAATTATACTCATTAATATGTTAGCGGTTGATTATGCCTCCATTTGAAAATGAATGCAGCAAAAATCTTCTAATTTTCTGATTTCCAGTTGAATTCTGTCTCCATCTGATCGGATGTTGCAGTCTCCCTGGGATCGAAGGATCTCATACTTTTTCAAGTTATTGCCGTACAATTGCAGGTTTACCTGAATATTTTCAACCGGAATCAGCTTTCTAACGGGACGTACCGGCCCTGATGATGTATTTACCAGCGAGAGGATGAATTCTCCTGGAGTTTTTCGTGATTCGGTCAGCCCGATGTGAACGCTTTCAGGAGCGTTGCTCACCACCGGGTTTTCATCACCCAAAAAGAGCTTCACACTGCGAAATAACAGGTTTCGTACATCACTGTGGCCAATTTCATGGCTGACCACATCAGGCTGATTGGCAAAATAGATGGCCGATCCCTGCCCGTAACGGTTTTGTACAATGGTGGGATGTTCCGTTGAAAACTCCTCAACCCAAGATTTATCCGGTGGCTGATTATGTATTCGTGGTACGTGTGTGCAAATAATATCCGAACCTCTTTTAGCATCACAGATCAGGGTATATCCCGAGGTAAAAAGCAGTTCAGTAGCCGGACTGTCATCTTTCACAAGCGGATGCTCCCTGTTTTTGATGAACTGGTAGCAGTCCATCCGTGTATTTTCTTTTTGACCGGTATAGCTCACACCAAAAAGATCAGCGAGGCCAAAATCATCCCGTTCGATTCCACTCTCATCGTACAGGCTCGTTTCGTATGTGGCAATCAAATGACCGCCTTTTCTCACAAACTCTTTAAACACATTAATTTCAGATTCCGACATGCATCTGATATTCGAAAGCAACACCACCTTGTATTTCTTAAGTGAATCCGGCGTGATTTGAGGATCGTCGGGAATGTAGTTGTACTGCACGTGATTTTCAATCAGCACCGTTTCCAGTCCTTTGATGGACGCATCAAAACTGTCGCCCTCCTCCCGGGCTTCCCTGTACGATCGCCGTGTAGGCCGCGAATAGAACAGTCCCACGTTCGATACCGGAACATGCTGTTCAAATAGGCTGGCGTGTTTCTTTACTAAATTGTAGGCTTCCGAGTGAACCAGGGCATTGCGGCGGTCGTGCGTAACGGAGGGGATATCGGTAAAATAGCAGTTCCAGAACCGGCCTCCGGCGGCAAGAATTTCCCAAAGCCAGATTTGTGTATCCACAGGCGGTTCCATAATCATGCGATGGCGTGTACCGTTGCCTCCGAACAGGATCACCGCTTCTTTCTCGGGTGCCAGGGATTTCAAAAATTTGATGGTGGTGTGCGCATAATGCAGATCTTCGAACTGCGCCTGAATGTTATTCCTGACCAGGAACGCCACACAAACCAAAAAGTCGAAGTGATCTCGCGCATTGTAGAGGTCAATACCGGAGTTGATACGCCCGGTCACATCAAACTTCCCCCACACTTCGGCGGTGTACACTTTATCATCACCGAATGATTTAACGGTTTCCCGCATCAGGATCATATTTTTATCGGCGACCCTCGATTTCCATGCCATGTACTCATCCAGCTCCGCGTCGGCTGCCTCGTGCTGAACCGGGATTTCTTTTCCTGTCTCCTCACCGAACGATTCCCTGCATGACTTGCAATAACAAATTCCCCCAACACCAATGCTGTTGTGCCAGATTCCGTCGATCGCATAACGCTCCATCACATAGCGAATAAATTCCACGGCGTGCTCATTTCGGTAATATCCCGTATAACAGGAGGCATAGAGTTCAGGGCGCGTGTAGCCGAGAGTGGCCGGCTGACCATCAGAATCGAGACTAAACCATTCCGGAAATTTCTCAAAAATGTGCTCTTCCACCCCTCTGAAATCAATCCGGCCGATAACTTTGATCCCTTCGGCATGGCAGGCAGTTGTGATCTCCTCAAGAATATCACGGTCTCCCATAAACCGGTTGATGTTTGCAGCCGGAAGCGGATTCTGAAAAAAATCGACGATTCCTCCAATGTTAATCACCAGGGCATTGCAGCCCGTCTCTTTCAGGTAATTCACAACAACTTCTGCGTCATAATCCGGAGCATCAATCTCTCTCAGCA
Source organism: Balneolaceae bacterium (assembly GCA_007123715.1). GTDB lineage: Bacteria > Bacteroidota > Rhodothermia > Balneolales > Balneolaceae > Rhodohalobacter. The sequence continues at coordinate 5,348 of SKKO01000180.1, forward strand.
CCGTCTGCTGTATCGTCAATGGCTTTTGATACCAGTACCCGTTTTGTCGCCGGCCATCAGGCTGTGATAGTTTAATGATACTGTCACGATCATAGAATGAAGCCGGAAAAACAGTAAAACCTCCTGCAAGTATTGAACTGGTTTGAAGAAAATTTCTGCGGGTTAATTTCGCCATGGGTTCCGGGGTTATTTGTATATGATGAAAATGAAAATTCAGTTACGATCTGATTAAAGCATGTCATCGTTCAGAAATATCGAAAATTTTTAGAGAACAACCTCATTCCCACAGGAAAAGTACTATCTCAATATTCCGGTAAAATTCAGATTATAAAAATCCAATTTCCTGACTAACATTTCAGAGGCCCGAAATATATACCCGGCTGCAGCTGCTTCCTGGTTTTCGAATATATTTGAAATTGTTGAAAAATTTCTTAGGCTGTTGATATTTGCTGCGATGGCAGGGTTTGCGTGTCAAATCGTTTGGTGTCGTTTCACATGCAAACGTTCGATTGACAGGTTGGCTCCGTTGGTCCAATAGATCTCACCAACACGACCAAATGGTCGGAAAAGAGCAGCTATACCATGGAGAAGTCTCGACTCCGTCCCGACTGAAAAGCACTGTCGGGACGGCGCTCGACATGACAAGGTGCCGCTTTCTGGAAAAACTGAAGACTCAACGATCGTAGTTTGGTAAGTGTTTGACAGGCATCGCAACCCTGATTTAATTCACGAAGCATTATGTTAAATAATGATCAACTATTACTTCGTCATTCTGTAAATTCAAGAACCTCTGCTGAAACAATTCTGTAAAAACCGTTAATTTGATTCCCGCTCAGCTAATTGATCTTTCACCTTTACCAGGTATTGTTGATGTCTTTTCACCATCTCCTTGATTTCAGCAATGATCTCCGGATAATTCTCTGCAATATCATACTTTTCACCCGGATCTGTACTCAAATCATATAACAGCGGGGTTTCCAGTACTTGCTTCGCTTCAAATTGCCCATATGCACCTTCGATAATAAAATGTGCTTTAAAATTATCTTTCCGGGCCGCATACACCGTAGCCCCGCGATAAAACAGCATCTCTTTTCGGGGTGATTCACCATCGCTCATCAACACAGGTGTTAAATTGACCCCATCTACAATACGGTCATCCGGTATGGGAACTCCGGCCAGGTGACTCACCGTTGTAAAAATATCCATTGTACTGCCGATATCGGTTACAATTTCCGGATTGATGCTTCCCGGCCACCAAAAAATAGCCGGTACGCGCATCCCTCCCTCCCAGGTTGTGCCTTTTCCTGCACGAAGTAACCCAGCGGAGCCACCGTGTGTTTTAAACACAAGCCACGGGCCATTATCGGAAGTGAACACGACCAATGTTCGTTCTGCAATCTCAAGCTCATTCAGTTTGTCAATAATTAGTCCAACGCCATGATCGATCTCTTCAATAACATCACCATACAGGCCCGCGTCGCTGCGGCCGATGAACTCTTCAGATGCAAAAAGCGGAATATGCGGAAGGCTGTGTGCCAACAGCAGGAAAAATGGCTGGTCGTGATGTTTTTCGATAAATGAGATACTTTCCTCCGTGAACCGGCGGGTAATGGTGTTTTGATCTGCAGGCCGCTCGATAATTTCGGTATTTCGCATTAGGGGCACATTATAGTATTCGATGGGTATGTGATCATCAGCGAACTCAAAATATCCATTAATATAATTTCCTCTTTGGGGATTATCCTCAGATTGGTCCATGTCGTTGGAGTAGGGAATGCCGTAGTAATAATCAAACCCGTGATTCGTAGGCAGATATTGTTCATGGTGTCCAAGGTGCCATTTCCCGATCATCGCGGTTTGATATCCCGCTTTTTTTACCTGTTCGGCTATCGTAATTTCTTCTGCGGGTAAACCTCCCTTAGAATCGGGAAAGAGTACTCTGTGCACATCACTGGCCATGCCGCTTCGTATAGGATATCGCCCTGTGATCAGGCCTGCCCGGCTTGGCGTACAAACACTGGCAGCAACGTAAAAATTTGTCCACTTCTGCCCCTCATCCACCATTTTATCGAGATTGGGAGTTCGGATATTTGGATGTCCGAACGAGCTCAAATCCCCATATCCCTGATCATCTGTAAAAATGACAATAACATTTGGTTTTGCCTTGTCACTGTTTTGAGCGAAAGATGTTGAAAACGGATAAAATCCAAACAGAGTAGAGAGGATGAAAATGGAAAATATAAACTCCTTTTTGGTGATTCCTTTCATGATAGGTATAGTTAGTGACTTGAAAATTAAATTCTGACTAAAAATGGTAAAAATTTTCAAAATCCAAGCACCAAATTTCAAACAATTTCTACCCACACAAATGAACATAGAGCCTTTAAATTAAGGCCGGCTCCGGCCCGACTGATCATATTCATTTAACAACCGTTGCAATCTTGCTACCTCTTCCGGAAAATCAAACCACAGATTATTCGTCTCCGCCAGGTCTTCGTCAAGATTATAAAGTTGCCCTTCCGGATCTCCGGGGCCCGGTTCGATATAGGCTGGAGGGGTAAAGCCTCCCGATCCAAGTCCATCGATCAGTTTCCACGTTCTATCTTGTATGGATCGCATACCACGACCAACCGTGACTACAACCGGCGGACGAATCGCTTCAGCTTCCGGCTGGCTTCCAGTCAGTACAGGGAGGATACTAAAACTGTCTTCCCCGGCATTCTCCGGAACATCAGTTCCCGTGATATCAGCAAACGTTGCCAACATATCGGTAAAGGAGATCGTCTCATTCGTTACTGAGCCCGGCTCAACCACTCCCGGCCAGCGAACAATAAACGGCATCCGGTGTCCGCCTTCGTATGCGTCTCCCTTCATGCCCCGCAAGCCTCCCATGGAGTCGTGGTCGAATTTCTCTGTATCTTTATCATACCAAACAGGACCATTATCGCTGGTGAAAATAACCAGTGTCTCTTCAGCCATTCCTGACTGCTCAAGTACTGATAGAATATCTCCAACCTTGGAATCGACCATCGCCATAAAATCACCGTACATTCCCGCTCCGCTTATCCCTTCAAAAGGCTCAGTTGGCAGCCAGGGGGTGTGAGGTGCAGGCAAAGCTATATACAGAAGCAGGGGTTGTTCCGGAGCAGTGGCAGCATGATCACGGATCACTTTAATGGATTCTTCAGTAAATCGTGGTAAGACATCTATTAATTCGAGATCAGGTGCAATTCCCCCTTCTCTCCAGAAAGCTCCCTGAATATCTGTCCAAATTCCACCACTGAAGTTGTCATCTACCCTGTCGGTGGGCGGGTTTACCAC
>SKKO01000216.1 GCA_007123715.1 Balneolaceae bacterium
CAGATATGCGAAGTATTTACGATCGAAAATCGGATATCATCCAAATGGGATTTCAAAAAGCCCGTCAGATTCAAACCTGACGGGCTTTTTTATTTTTTTCTTACTCAGCATCCATAAACGGATATCGCCAGTCTTTTGGCGCAACTGACACCTCTTTAATGGATCGTGCCGAAAGCCATCTCAGCATGTTAATCAAACTTCCTGCCTTGTCATTTGTGCCCGATTTTCTTGCACCTCCAAAAGGCTGCTGGTTCACAACAGCACCTGTTGGCTTTTCATTTATATAGAAATTACCCGCAGCCTGCCGGAATTTATCCGACATTTTTTTAATCACATACCGGTCTTCTGCAAAAATTGCCCCGGTAAGCGCAAATGGCGAGGTTTGATCACACAAATCAAGGGTCGTTTCAAAATCATCATCCTGGTACACAAAGATAGTAAGTACCGGGCCGAAGATCTCCTCTTCCATGGTTTTGAATTTCGGGTTAGTAGTTAAGATCACGGTAGGGTCAATAAAAAATCCTTTTGCGTCATCATAATTCCCGCCGGCAATGATTTCAGCATCATCGGCTGCTTCGGCATAGTCTATAAATGAAGTAATATCACTAAAAGCCTTCCGGCTTATGACGGCACCCATGAAATTCGTGAAATCTTCCACATCGCCAACTTTAATTTGCCCAACCTCTGCAAGAAGTTTTTCCCTGAATTCCGGCCAGATCGAGTCAGGCACGTACATCCTTGAGGCAGCCGAACATTTTTGTCCCTGGTATTCAAAAGCCGCTCGCAGAGTGGCCACCACAAGGGCATCAATATTGGCACTGTTATGAGCAAAAATAAAATCCTTACCCCCTGTTTCCCCTACAATTCTTGGATAGGTTTTATAAATATCAATGTTTTGGCCGATGGTTTTCCAGAGATGATTGAACGTGGGAACCGATCCGGTGTAATGGATCCCTGAAAAATGCGGGCTTGCCAAAACGGGATCTCCAACGGCACCTCCCCTTCCCGGCACAAAATTGATCACACCATCCGGAAGGCCGGCCTCTTTCAACAGCTTCATGAAGAAATAGTTGGAATAGACAGAATCGGTTGAAGGTTTCCAAAGTACCACATTGCCGCACATGGCCGGTGATGTGGGAAGATTTCCTGCTATAGCCGTAAAGTTGAACGGGCTTACAGCAAAAACAAACCCTTCGAGCGGACGATATTCTACGCGGTTCCAGACACCATCCGGTGAGTGTGGCTGCTCATTCATAATTTTGGCGAGGAACCAGGCGTTAAAACGGAGAAAATCTGCCAGTTCACCTGCAGCTTCAATTTCGGCCTGGTGGGCAGTTTTCGACTGACCCAGCATTGTAGAAGCATTCATGGTATTACGCCAGGGCCCGGTAACGAGGTCTGCCGCTCTGCGGAAAATAGCCACCCGCTCTTCCCATGGCATCACAGCCCATTTCTTCTGGGCTTCCAGCGCGGCTTCAATCGCCATATTGATCTCTTTCTCTCCGCACTGATGAAGCGTTGCAAGTTTATGGCCGCGATTATGCGGTATAACAACATCCGATCTTGTTTCAGTATATACTTCCTGCCCATTGATAATCGCCGGAATTTCAATTGCTTCCGATTTCAGCTCTTTTAGTTTCTCCTTTAATTGTTCACGTTCCGGTGTACCCGGGGCATAGGACAGATAGGGTTCGTTTTTTGGTTCCTGAATATGGAAATATGCATTCGACATAAAAATCTCCTGTTATGATGGTTATATATTTTTCTTATTGTCATTGTAAAGATAATGCATTTAGAATGAAATTGAAGGCTCTGTACCGGTTTATGTGAATACAGGATACGGGATGGATGAGTTTTTGAGTTTTGAGTTTTGAGTTTTGAGTTTTGAGTTGTTGAAAATTGTCCCGCTTTGCGTTACATAAAGAGCACGATTGAGATGCTCGCTCACATACACAAACCGTATCCCGTATTTGCACAAATCAGTACCAAACTAAACGGATTTTTTTTAGATCTCCTTTCGAGGCTTCATGAATATGTTTGATTGGAAAAACCGCACTCCTTATTATCCAAAATAAAATCACCTATATAAAACTGATCATGATCAATTTTTTGTCCCTCTTTCTCATTATTCTTTTGCAAGTACAAATGAATACTGAAGAACAGCTGCTGCATCTGTTTGATGAACACCGGGAATATTCTCTCCGGGTGAACCCCCTGTTTGCAACTTCACAAGGGGATCACAGGTTTAATGACCTTCTTCCAGCGAGCGGCCTTGATGCTGTCGAAAAAAACGTTGAGTACACAAAACAATTTCTCGATCAGCTTGATCACATTTCAAAAGAAAACCTATCGGAAGAGAGCCGCCTCAATTATGATATTTTCAGGATTTTGCTGGAAAATACGGTCCGCGCATATGAGAACAGGGATCACCTGTTACCGCTGAATGGCTGGTGGGATTACCACACCACCTTCGCCGACCTTGCCAACCGGGTTCCGCTTAACCATGTTCAGGACTATGAAAACTATCTGGCACGCCTTGCCGCTTTCCCTGAATACAACACCGGCTACATCGAACGGATGCAAATAGGAAAAGAAACAGGATTTGTACGCCCGCGCATTGTTTTTGATGATTATCTCGCCACCATTGAAGCCCACATTACAGAACACGTCACAGAAAACCGGCTCTATACTCCGTTTGTAAATTTTCCGGGCGCGATACGCCCGGATGAGCGTGAACGGCTCAAGCAAAATGCATCTGAGATTATTGGCGGAATTGTGATCCCTGAATTTGAAAGGCTGCGAAACTTTCTTAGAGATGAATACATCCCAAAGGCTGCTGAATCGATCGGAATTACCGGGGTGCCGGGCGGTGAAGCCTACTACCAGTACCTGGTGGAATTTTATACAACGATGGAAATTACTCCGGATGAGATCCACCAAACCGGGCTGAATGAGGTGGAGCGAATTCGCGGGGAGATGATGGAAATTGTAGCCGAATCCGGTTTCGGAGATGATTTTGACGGATTTGTCCACTACCTGCGAACCGATCCTCAGTTCTATGCCCAAACCCCCGAAGAACTGATGAAAGAGACAGCCTTTGTGCTCAAGAAAATGGACGGCAAGCTGCCGGAGTTGTTCAAAACATTGCCAAGGCTCCCTTACGGTATCATGGAAATTCCGGATTACCTCGCACCACGCACCACCACGGCCTATTACAGCCGCGGTACCGCCGATGGTACCCGTGCCGGTTTTTATGCGGTCAATACGTACGATCTGCTGAGCCGTCCGCTTTATGAAGTGGTGGCACTTTCTCTGCACGAGGCCGTTCCGGGCCATCATCTGCAGATTGCCTTGCAGCAGGAACTGGAGAATTTGCCCAAATTCAGAACTGTAGCGGGATTTACGGCATACAGTGAGGGATGGGCGCTCTACTCCGAAAGGCTTGGCCTGGAAGTGGGAATGTATGATGATCCCTACAGTAATTTCGGCCGCCTGAGCTATGAAATGTGGCGTGCCTTACGACTGGTAGTGGATACCGGCATGCACTCCATGGGCTGGACACGTGATGAGGCGATTGATTTTATGGCTGTTAATTCTGCCCTTTCGATTCATAACATTCGTGCTGAGGTTAACCGCTATATCTTCTGGCCGGGCCAGGCACTGGCCTATAAAATGGGTGAGATAAAAATCCGTGAACTTCGCGCACTGGCCGAAGAACAACTGGGTGAGGATTTTGACCTGAGAGAATTTCATGATGTTATATTACTGAGCGGCGCGGTACCGCTGAGTGTCCTGGAAACCAATGTGAAAAGGCATGTAGAAGAACAGATGAACGGAAGAACAGATGAACAGACGAACAGATGAACAGACGAACGGGTGAACAGATGAACGGGTGAACAGATGAACGGGTGAACGGGTGAACGGATCTTTAAGTCTAAAAGAACGTTGTCAGGGATCGTTTTATGGTATGAAACACGGGGCTGTTGACATCGCTGAACGCTCAGTCATCTTTCCCCTCTGAAGAGGGGATTTTTATGTCATAAAACTTCTATCTTTAAATAGATTATCAAATCAAACCTGATAAAATGATGACTATTCGATTCACAATAATTTTTTCACTTCTTTTTGGTTCCTTTCTCATTCTTCAGGATGCCAGAACCGTACACGCCCGGCAGGGTGAACAACTGCTTCCCGATCCCGGGGTTGTTTCCTATACATTCAGAAATCAATTCAGCGAAGATGTGCCCGGCACGCTCGACATGATCAGGGAAATGGGCATCACCAATATTGAATTTTCAAACCTGTTCGGGTACTCTGCGGAGGAAATCCGGGAGATGCTCGACCAAAGAGGCATGATCTGCACTTCGTACGGAGTGGGGTATCATGTTTTGACAGACCAACCTGAGATTGTAGCCGAAGATGCGCAAGCGCTGGGGGCATCGTTTGTCCGTGTGGCATGGATTCCCCATGACGGAGATTTTGAGATAGAGGATGCAAGGCGGGCAATCAGGGACTTTACTGAAGCTGGAAATATTTTACAGGAATACGGAATACGGTTTGCGTATCACAATCATGGATATGAATTCAGTCCGTATGGAGACGGGACTCTTTTTGATTATATGGTCCAAAATTCCGATCCAAGATACGTCAATTTTCAGATGGATACCTTCTGGGTGGCTCAGCCCGGACACGATCCTGTGGAATTGCTTAAAAAATATCCCGAACGGTTTATTCTGGTCCATCTAAAGGATCTAACTCATGGTGCGGAACACAACTATTCGGGCAGCGCACCACGGGAGTATGATGTGCCGCTTGGCACCGGTCAAATAGATTTCGAAGCCTTTCTGCGCGCTGCACAAAACTCTGCAATTGAGTACTATTACATTGAAGATGAAACGGATGATGTGATTACCCGTGTGCCGGAAAGCAGGGAGTTTTTACTTGGCATACAATGAACCCCGGTGCCGGAGACACGCCCAAGTTTATGTATGGGCTATTTTTTAAAATCTCGTTTGGATGAATCCGATTCTTGATCTTAAATACTTCGCAAATCTGCAATCGGATATCGCAAATCGCATATCAAATCACCCTGTATGGTAATCGGTTACACTGATGAAGTGAATGGATAAGGCACTTAGCCACGAAGGCACCAAGACGCGAAGGTACACTAATTTTTTAATGTCACCTTTATATGGTGTTGCCCGGTTTCTGGGGCGCTATTAGTGGTTACCAGTGATACATTGCATGTACTGAACCGCTGAAGTAAAGCTATTTTTATGAAATAGAAGCCCCAGATATGAAATTGTATCGTCCTCAAAAGGCGATTATATTAATTGTTTACGGTTTTCGTTACTTTACAATAAATCACATTCCAAACAAGCCTCATGAAAACGAAAGAACTCATTGCTGAAATCAATGATTTACCGGTAGAACAACGAGCGGAAATTGCCAGCAAGATTCTCCAGGGGCTGAATGCCCCGGCACCAGGAGTGGAAAAAGCCTGGATGGATGAAGTTGAGTACCGGGCCAGGCAAGTGGATTCCGGGGAAGTCGAGTTGATACCCGGTGAACATGTCATGCAACGCCTCAGATCCATCACCAAAAAATGAACTATTCGTTTCATCCGGAGGCAAGTAGGGAAGCTGAAAAAGCAGTCCGATACTACTGCGAAATATATCCGGAATTAGGTGAGAGCTTCCGCGCAGAAATTGAGGAAACTATCGATCGTATGCTACGAACGCCCAAAGCATGGCACCCCATCAAAAAAGCGTATCGGAGATGCAGCCTAAACCGTTTTCCTTTTTGTCTTATTTTCCGGGTGGATGAGCAAAAAAACGAATGCCAAATTTTTGCGATAATGCACTTTAAGAGAAAACCGGGTTATTGGGAAAAGAGAAAGTTTTAATCTTTTGATTCCAAATCCTGACCAGCCAAAAAATCGGTTTTGTGGGTAATAGTTCACTGTATGAGTATTTGAATATTTCCTCATAGAAAGACAAAATGAGCGGTGATACATTGCATGTACTGAACCGCTGAAGTAAAGCTATTTTTAATGAAATAGAAGCCCCAGATATGAAATTGTATCGTCCTCAAAAGGCGATTAGATTAATTGTTTACGGTTTTCGTTAGTTTACAATTAATCACATTCCAAACAAGCCTCATGAAAACGAAAGAGCTAAAAGACGCCATATCCTATTTGCCGATAGATCAGCGTATTGAAATAGCTGATTATGTTTTAGAAACACTCAACCGTCCAGACCCGGAGGTGGAAGAAGCCTGGCTGGAAGAGATCCAACGACGAGAAAAAAAATACAAGGAAGGAAAAACAACCCTTATTCCCGGAGAGAAAGTAATTAGCACTACTCGAGAGCGTCTTGCCAAATGAAGTATATATTTCAAGAGGAAGCTGAGGAAGAGCTTAATCGTCAAATTGATTACTATGAAGAGATTCAACCAGGACTCGGAGAAGATTTTTTTGAGGAAGTCATAGCGGCCATTTTCCGGATTATGGATAATCCAACTGCCTGGTAAAAAATCAATACTGGCCATCGGAGGTGTTTAACCAACCGATTTCCATATTCAATTGTTTATATCTACGAAGAAAACCCGGTGTTTCAAAGACGGCAGTTTTTGGCGTATTTCCCCAATGAGCCCGGTGTCTATTTCGGCTAACGCCATCCCCGGCTCAGTACCTGCATCCGCCAGAATACGCCCCCATGGATCGATGATCATCGAGTGGCCATGGGTTTTTCTCTTTTCCCCATGAATACCGGTTTGAGCCGGTGCGATTACATAACAGCTGTTTTCAATGGCTCTTGCACGGAGCAGGATTTCCCAATGGGCTTCGCCAGTGGGGCGCGTAAAGGCTGCCGGTATACACACCATTTCGGCTCCAAGGCCTGCAAGCCGGCGGTAAAGCTCCGGAAAACGGATATCATAACAGATGGAAAGGCCGGCCTGAATCACTTCATCCCGTATATGAATCCCGCTCACCACCGGTTCCGGATTACCTGCCTCAACCGTATCTGATTCACGATAGGTTTCATCCTCAGACAAATCCACATCAAACAAATGAATTTTTTCATAACGGGCCGTGATTTCTCCTTCACTATTTACAAGTATAGCCCGGTTATAAACCTTGCCGCTATCCGCCCTTACAGGATATCCCCCGGCCATAATCGTGATCCCATACTTTCTGCATAGTTCCGGTATGGTTTTCAATACCGCCTCTTCGATCACTTCTGCCTGCCGGTGTTTTTCTAATTCATCCCCCATAAACGCAAAATTTTCGGGCAGTGCTACAAATATGGCCTCATTGCCTGCGGCTTCCCGCACAGCCTGTTTTACCATTTCCATACTTTCCCTGTAATCGGGCTGACTATTTAACTGAATAGCGGCTGCGTAAAATACGGACATAAATAAATTGGATTTTTTTAACCGGCCAGGAAAAACTTACAACTGACACAATGTATTATCGTTGTATCTAAGACATAATAAAACATATATATCTTTATAAAACGGCATACAACTGATATTTAAATTTAGATAATTAGGTCTGAATATGAGATATATACCCACCCCATCTTCAGGTATTCCCCTAAAGGCTGTACATCATTGTTTCAATATACTTGAAGCGTTGATTAAATACTGAATGCTATATAACTAAAGACCGAACATCAATTACTAAAAAATGAAAAATACAATTAAACTATTTACAGCCTTCTTACTACTGATTGGCTTTTTGTTTCAAACAGCCAATGCTCAAAAACCAGACTATAACAGAAAAGGAATCGAAATTGGCTCAACAGATAATTTGACCTTTAAAATGGGCTTACACTCAGTTGGGAGGGTTCAGGTCCTCACGCAAGATAATGTAAGAGTGTGGGGTGGAGGTGACTGGGTAATCCCCGATAAAAAACTTAATGGAATGCAAACATCTTTTGCGAACCTTGAATTTATGATGACGATCGGTGATAACGACATTGACGTATTTTTTGATGGCCTTTTGGCAACCCAGCGTCACCCAAGCCAGTGGTGGGGAAATAATGGATACATGTACATTCGAAATATCCCGGGAAGTTCATTTCTTACAGCGATAAACCCTTTGCTGGAGTATATCGACATTAAAGCCGGTAACTTTTTTGTAGATTTTGGTGAGCACCAATATACCAGAACGATTAATGCTGATGCACACAGAAATCCACTGGTTGGAAACCCGGTCTTGGCACCAATAGGCTCAGAACCCGGCATGGAAATTATTCATAATGGCAATGGTTACGGACTCATGATTGGCTCCGGAATCGGTGCACCCGAACAGGATTTTCAGGAAGCCAGAAAGTACTCTTTCCGCACGAAACTATGGCTGGACGTTATTGAAGGAATATATCTTTCAGGATCGTACTATACTGTGAATCATGATCCGGGAACAAACAGAGGAACAAATCTTTTCCGAAGGGAGCGCCATGGTTCTTCCTATGGCGGAGTTTGGAATTTAAACAATGACAATTCTGGAGGAGGTGAAGGCCCCGGCCAGGCACGTCCGGGTAATGGCCGTGAACTGAATGCCTGGGAAATCAATGCCATATTCAACCTAATAGATGGCAATAAGATTTCAGGTTTTTTTGGCATGGGTTCAGACAGAGGTTTAGATCCTAA
>SKKO01000265.1 GCA_007123715.1 Balneolaceae bacterium
CTACAGAGCCGGTAATTTCAGATCTTCTTTGTACACCATAACCTACAACAACCAGATCATCAAGCATTGTAATGTCTTGCGCAAGTTCGATTTCAAAAAAGGTTTGATCACCTACAGTTATTTGTTGAGTAACATATCCTATATAGGAAACAACAAGCGTTGTAGCTTCATCAGGTATATCCAGCGAGAATGTGCCGTCCATGTCGGTGGTTGTTCCCACAGTGGTGCCCTGAACCAGGATCGTTACACCGATAAGCGGTTCGCTGGTAGTGGCATCTGTAATCCGGCCTGTAACTTCCTGGAAAAGTTCTTCAAAAGTTTCGGCGGTCTCTTCTTGTTTCAGAAGTAACTGCCGGTTTAAGGTTATGACCGATTCATATCCGGTACCTTTGAGTACTTCCGCCAGGGCATCAGCTACACTGATCCGGTTACTGCGGAGGTTTATTGTATTCTGAGCCTGAAATTTTGCGTTTTCAAAAGCGATTTCCAGATCTGCTTTTCCTGCAATCTGCAGAAGCGCTTCCGAAACCGTTACATTAATAAGGTTCAGAGAAATGGTATTGGTTAATTCCGGTATAGTTGTACTGTATTCTTTAACGGAATAGTATGTAATCATATCGGATACAGGCGTATCGGAGGCCTGTTCCTGCGAATAGGCATTAAATGGCAGCAGGAATACCGCAATCAGTAATCCGGCCAAATATTGCACTAACTTGTGTGTAGCAGCATATTTCATTTGCTTCCTTATGTTTTGTTTATGTTATGGTTATGGTAACTATTTAATTTTTGATAATAATCTGATCATGTTCATTTTTGGAATAATGAAAATCCATCGTGTGGGCAATCACGTTAAATACATCATCCATTGCTCTCATCCGCAATTCAGCAGTAAATTCCTTATCAAACAGAGATACATCATTCAGTTCATAAATAATCTCCACATTGTACCAGCGTTTCAACTGCGTAAATACACTTTCCATCATCATATTGCGAAAAATAAGGCGACCCTCCAGCCAGCCTGAGTACAGATCCATATTCTCTATGATTTCTACCTCAAGCATATCGCTATCCATATTCAGGCGGCCAAGATGACCTCCGTCAACAGTAATGTCTTCATCATCTGAAAGGATACGGTTCATAGAAACAGTCCCGTTTTTTACGGCTACCCTTACTTCATTTTCGTCCGGGTATGAGCGAAGGTCAAATTCAGTGCCAATTACCCGGATCATTGCATGTTCTGTCTCGATAAGAAATGGCCGTTGTTCATCTTTCATCACTGTGAAGTAAGCATTTCCTTGAAGCCGTACATATCTCTGGGAATTCAGGAATACTTCAGGAATATCAATCCGGCTCTCTGAATTCAGGAAAACTTTTGTTCCGTCTCCAAGGTCTATACTTGCTTTTTCTCCTGCATTCGTTGAGACAACCCTGTAAACAGGTTCATAATCTGACGCATCTGATGTAGGGGCATAATGAAGAGTAATCAGGACAGACATTGCAGCAACCAAAAAAAGTGCTGCTATTTTTATAAAGTTTGAGAAATAGATTTGCCGCTGCCTGATTTTTCTGAAAGCCGCTACCCGTTTATTCTTTTCAGCTTCTTTCTTTGCATCAATTTTGTGCATCAGAATTTTCCAGTCATTTTCAGGGTCTATTTCGTTTTCCAGCATTGTTGGAATTGGAATTGCGGCATTTTCCCAGATCTGCTCTGCAAAGCGTAATATTCTCCTGTTCTCTTCATTTCGGTTCAACCAATCACGAAATCGTACAGATTCCTCATTTGAGAGGGTACCTTCGAGGTATCGGGCAATTAAATACCAGATCTCATGTGTGTTATGTAATTTATCTAGTGACTTCATCAAACTTATAGACATAAAAAAATTGCATTACCCCCACCAAAAACAAAAAAATTATGAAACTTTTGAGTTGAGTCTTTCCCTGATAAATTTCAGAGCGCGTGCCATCTGATTTTCCACGGTTTTTCTTTTAATCTCCATCACTTTTGCAATCTCTTTATACGATAAACCGTGCTTTCGGTGAAGAATAAAAACTGCCTTTCTTTTTTCCGGCAATTCCTCTGAAATTTCCCATATTTTCTCTGCCATTAATTTTTCAAATGAGTTGCTTTGTTCAGCATCGGCATAGTAATCAGCTTCTATCCGGCTTTTATCGGACAATTCAACCATTTTCGAATGTTTTTTCAGATAATTCAATGAATGATTTCGTACAGCCTGATACAAATATGCTTTTAATGAATGATTAATCTGGAACTGGCTTCTGTTCGACCAGATATTTACAAAAACATCCTGCACAACATCCCTTGATGCATCCGGTGATCTGAGGTAATTATTTGCAAAGTTGCAAAGATTCAAATAATAATAGTCAAATAACATTTTATAGGCCTTCTCATCTCCCCTTGCCAATCCTGATACCAGTAACATTTCGATTTCTTCATCGCAAAGCACTTCCGAAGTTATTTCATAATGAGAAATGTTGTTTTGCTGTAATGAAGATTTTTTATTCGCATCAAACATATCTAGATCCCTGTGGTAGTTGCAATCGTTTTCATTATTTACTCAAGCTGAAGTCGTTCCCATCATAATCAGGATTTTTATCATAAAAAAAAAACTATCGATAGCTATTTAACGAGCTGCAAATTTGCGTGAATTACACTAGTGCCTGGATTGATTATACTGATAACATCATCTCTTATACAAATATATTTTGTCAAATAAATCAAGTATTTAGTTTTCCATAGCTTAATGGGAACATAATCGAATTTTAATTATTGCGCAAATTGATTATTAAGAAAAAGTAAAAAAAATTTGATGCCCGTTACTTCCAGCGGGAGAAGCCCTCAATCGAATCGTATTCAGCAAGGCCCAGTAAATCATAATTACGGGCATTTCGGATGGTCTGTTCATCTGACACCATCCAGAACTCTCCACTCATGGTTCCCGGATATTTCGGCTGGTCTTTTTGTGATGCATGTTTGAAAATAGCCTTTCTTTTTTTCAGTCTCTCTCCCGGACTCAGCGGAACTGCCATATCAATATCGCTCACTTCAATTTTTTGCCAAATCCCACGATACAGCCAAACATAACAGTCTTTGTACCACTCCTGTTTTTCTATTTCCTTAAGTGCCTGCCGTATAGCGTCCCAGCAAATCCTGTAGGTTCCGTTAGGATCCGTAAGATCACCCGCAGCATAAATCTGGTGAGGCTTTATTTTCTCAATAACCTCTTTAACAAGGGAAATATCTGCCGGAGACAATGGTTTTTTGCGTTCCCTGCCTGTTTCATAAAATGGCATTTCGAGAAAATGAATCCTGTCCTCCGGAATTCCGCAATACCGGCACGAAGAATTTGCCTCCACCCTTCTGATATGGGCTTTCAGCTTCAGCATAGCCGGCGGATCAATATCCCCCGGCTTTTTTGCTGCCATGGCTTTCACGATATCATCATACAGGTTTTGGCCTTTGCCATTTTCACTGTAATTTGAGATAAAGTCGGCATATCTGAGTGCCTCATCATCATAAACGGCAATATTGCCGGATGTCTGATATGCGACATGAACCTCGTGGCCATGTTCAACAAGCCTCATGAGAGTCCCCCCCATGGATATAACGTCATCAGCCGGGTGAGGAGAAAAAACAAGAACCTTTTTTGGAAATGGAACAGCCCTTTCAGGCCGGTTCGAATCATCGGCATTCGGCTTACCTCCCGGCCATCCTGTAATGGTATGCTGTACTTCATTAAATATCCGGATGTTAACATTATAGGCATTTCCAAACTCTGTAAGGATATCACTCAGCCCGTTTTGGTTGTAGTCTTCATCCGTCAGTTTTAAAATGGGTTTACCGAGAGAAAGGCTCAGCCATGTAACGGCCTTTAGAATCAATTTATCGGTCCAGTTACACGGGCCAACAAGCCAGGGCGTTTGTTTTCGTGATAACCGGGATGCCGCGGCATCGTCTAAAATGATTCGGGTATTGTCGTGGCGCTGAAGAAAAGTAGCCGGAATCTGTTCGGTGATATTTCCCTCAACCGCTTCTCTGATAATTTCTGCTTTGGAATCACCCCAGGCCATAAGGTATATTTTCCGTGCACTGAGAATAGTACCCACCCCCATAGTCAGAGCCTGTCTCGGCACATGTTCTTCACCATAAAAAGCGGCAGTTGCATCTGAACGGGTCAGTTCATCGAGCGTCACCAGCCGGGTTCGTGTTTTCTCAAGTGAACCGGGTTCATTAAAACCGATATGTCCGGTTCGCCCGATTCCCAGAACCTGCACATCAAGCCCACCGGCTTCTTCAATTCTCTGCTCAAATTTCCTGCAGTATTCGTATACATCTTTTTTGGAAATGGTACCGTTGGGAATGTGAATGTTTTTTTTCTTGATGTCGATATGTTCAAACAGGTTTTCATACATAAACCTCACATAGCTCTGGAGTTCATCGGGTTTTATTGGGAAATATTCATCCAGGTTAAATGTGATCACTCTCTTGAAACTGAGCCCTTCCTTTTTATGGATACGCACCAGTTCGGCATAAACCTGTAAAGGGGTAGAGCCGGTTGCCAGTCCTAACACCGTATTTTGTCCTGTCTGATTTCTTGCATGGATAAGATTGGCAATCTCACCTGCAACATGTTTTGACGCCTCTTTCGCAGTCGGAAAAATGGTTGTATCCATTTTTTCAAAGATCTTTAATCCTGACTGGTCACTCATTCTGTTTATCCTGTTTTTTATCATTTGATTGTCGTTCTGGAAGCCTGTAGTGATTCTTCATCATCATTTATAATACTGAATTGAGTAATAAAAATCGTTTGCCGGTTCAGCATTTATTCATGCCTCAGCGCTGAATGGACCGTCACATTATAATTTTATGACAGACGGATGTTACCGGCCGCAGCTAAAAACGAATCTCTGATTATCCGATTTCCGATCTTTGATTTTGTTTCATTTTCTATTGTGAACAAAATCAATGACCGGAAATGGCAGATCATCCTTCCACCATCAGCCCTCCATAGAAAGAAGGCCGTGTGTGTGCCCTCATGCACCACTGATATTGAAAACAAGGAATTCATCCCCTGGAAAGGTTTCACATAAACTTAGTGTGACTTTAGTGCCATCGAGCGCTTGGGGTCGCAAAAAAACTGACTTAAATCCCTCCCTTGCGAGATGCAGCGATTATTTTGCCACAGGATAAATTTTCTATTGCAACAGGAGAAAAAAGCATGGTATATTTGAGATTGATGATTATTTCATCAGAAGTGATTTGATTCGCTGATTCTTTGAAAGGCGGCATGTCAAGGATTACACTTGAAACTTGCGGTTCAGAAAGCCTGTTAAAACCAGGGAACAGATTATGAATGCAACCCTGCCCGGGTGGCGGAATTGGTAGACGCGTGCGTTTCAGGGGCGTATGCTGGCAACAGCGTGGGGGTTCGAGTCCCCCCCCGGGCACATTAAATATCACATAAGTAGTTTTATTACAATATCTTGTGATATCATTTGGTATGGCATGGGAACACAGTAGTAAAACAAACCCTGCTTATTACCCCCCCTTTCAAAATTCCAACCAAAAAAAGAGAGGCCGCGCTTCTCTCCGGTTACAGCCGGGGGAATCCCCATTATTTCTGCAATAATAGTGACAAGAGTTACGAGTATTCCCCACCTAAATTTGGAGTTAAGCGTTAATCTGAAATTTTTACATCATTTTGGAATCTACCTGTTCCCATAGGGTAGATTCTTCCATCCTCATAATGCTCAATCCACTGACCTTCCTTTTGTCCGTCTTTGTAGGTTCCTTCATGCTTCAACTGTCCATTTGCATAATAATCCTCGAACGGACCATCCAGTTCCCCATCTTTGTACGTTCCCTTCTCCCCTAACTGACCGTTTTCGTAATATAACTCCCAAAGACCATCCTCTTTCCCATCTTTGTAGGCTCCCTTCTCCCCCAACTGTCCGTTTTCAAAATAATACTCAAACGGACCATTGGGAATTCCTTTATCAACATGTACTTCCATTAAAATTTGGCCATTATTGTATTCTTGAAAAAGAATTCCTGAAAATAGTTCTCCATCCACCATAATTGGAGTTCCGTTATCTACATAATTTTCAAGCAGATTTTCTAAATTCGGACTATTTTCTCTACCAGACGAACATCCAATAAAGATTAAGAGTATCAGAAGCGATGGTAGCAGGTGTTTATAATTTATCATTGTCGTCTTATTTAAAGTTTGATTCCCGGGGCATAATCTTTGAGTTCAAACAAATCCTAACCGAATTGGATAGCTGAACAGAGATACGGCTACTATGCCCGTTGGTTATTAACTGAGTATCATGATCTTTCCGTAAAGAAGCATTTTGTACGGATCCTGTGAATGTATAAAATCCTGCATGATTCTCATATAGATTTGTATTAAAATTTGACGCTCAATTCATTATGAAATCTGCCATTTCCATGTGCAATCAACAGGATAGTCATTAGCTGATTCAGACGGGGGAAAAAATTTCCTTAATCCGGGCCATCCATGAAGTTCAAAGATTATTCTGTTTACCATATGAGCACCTCAAAAAAAAAGCCCTGCTGATTTTCCGGCAGGGCTTTTTTGCTCATAACTGCTATTTATCTGATCGATTAAATAGCGTTCTCCATTTTCTCGTAGTCATAGCCTTCGGCTTTACTCATTTCCTGTGCTGTGAGAGTTAACAGGATTCCGTATATCACTTTCGAGCTGACATCAGCTACCGTGTATGTAATATGGCGCGCCACTACGGCCATTTCACTGCTAATCGCAGGTTCGAGTCCGCCAAACAGGTATGGCATGAGATACGCACCCGGGTAGAGCATCCATGAAAAAAGAAAGAGTTTCCATATCGTGCCGAGATATGCCTGAGCCTTTGGCGGGGCACCTACTTTGCCTTCCGTTATCACCTTCTTCATGAGATAAAGAATATGAACAAAGAATACTGTGGAGATAAAACCCCAGACCAGAAATAAGGTTGGGCTGGTTACCTCATAGAATTGGCCCACATACCCTGTGAGGATCATTGCCGTGCCTGAGAACCAGAATCCGTTACGAATGGAACTGAATTTACTTGTTGTGAGTGTTACAACGAAGAGAATCTGGAATAGCAGCATTGGAACGTCTATCAGCCAGTTCAAATAGCGATATCCGTTATTAAAGAGATCTGTAGAACTGCCCAAAACATATCTTGCAGTTTCTGTATCGTAAACCAGCGCCCCGGTCCAGTTTTGCTGTTGTACCAATAGCAGCAGAAATGCAGACACCATCACTACTACCGATAGCACGGATGAGATCCGGTATTTTGGAGCTACGGTTTTTAATGTAAGTACAAAATAGAGCAAGCCGGCGAGCATAACAGCGTAACCCAGGGTGAGCACGTGTGCCGACATTTGGTATGCCATCTCGGTAAAGCCTGTACCAAGACCCACGTAATTTTCAAACGTGGAATTCCCTAAAGAACTGATTAAATCCATATGTATAAGTAATTAATTCATGTTAGCATCCTGTTTGAGAACAGAATGAGTTGCATGAATTAACAACCCTTGAATTTCAAGAGTTCAATGGAAAGCCGTGGAACGAATCATAGTGCAGTACAATGAACCGCAAACAATTACATTCAATACTCTCATTTGAAATGTAAAACAGCGTTTATAAAAATAAGGTAATTTTCAGAAATTTTTGAAAATTTGAGAGCAGATACATGATCCTGACCCTCGATACATCTAAAAATTGATCTTCTATTTCTCCCTTTCGATGATCTTTTTTACAAAATTTGGAAGTGCAAATGAGGCACGGTGTACAACAGAGTTGTAGTAATCAAGGCTTTCAAGAATCTTTTCATCGCCCGATGCCCTGCTTATCACTTCATCATTTAGCGGACTTATTTTTTTAGATGCACAAGCCATCGACCACATGCCGGCCGGATATAAAGGGATATAGCTGATATACATTTTGGAGACAGAGAACAGATCGTCCAAAGCATAAAAAACCTTTCTCATACTCGGATAATAAGATTCCACCCAAGGGCTTTCGGTCTGTGCCGTAAGCACTCCGTTTTCGCTTAATGCGTTGAAGCAATACTGAAAAAAATCCTTTTCAAACAACCCTTCTGCCGGGCCAACCGGATCAGATCCGTCAATGATGATCACATCATAGGGCTCCTTTACGTTTTTGACAAAGGCAATGCCGTCTTCAAACAACACATTCAATTTGGGATTGTCAAAATCACCCACCCCGGGAAAATGGAGTTTGGAGGCTTCCACCACAGTTTCATCAATTTCAACCATATCCACCCATTCAACGGAAGCATGTTTAAGTACTTCCCTCGCAGTGCCGCCGTCACCTCCTCCTATTATGAGTACACGCTTTGGCTCCGGGTGTGTAAACATGGCCACATGGCTCAACATTTCGTGATATACAAACTCATCTTTTTCACTGAGCATCACCATACCGTCAATGGTCATCAGATTGCCCCATGTATCTGTTTCATACACCTCAACAAGCTGATAGGCAGATTGTTTTGAAAAAAGTAATTTTTTTAAACCAACTGTGAGGCCGGTTTGTTCGTTGTA
>SKKO01000144.1 GCA_007123715.1 Balneolaceae bacterium
GGTATAAATTTTGCAGCCAGTTTGGTGAGCCTTTTTTATGGTGAAGGGGATCTGAAAGAGACCATCAAAATTGCTGTTTTGGCCGGTTGGGATTCGGACAATCCGGCATCTACCTGGGGCGGACTGCTTGGATTTATGGTCGGTAAGTCCGGGGTTGAAGAGGCGTTCGAAAGAACATTTGCAAATAAATATGATATTCACCGAACTCGCAGGAATTTCCCGAATAACGGAATCGATACATTCGAAAATATGGCGGAAACGGGAGCCAGGATAGTGGACAGGGTGATTGAGGAAGAGATGGGTGGTCGTGTGGACCGGGAAAATAACCGATGGGTTATACCGGTAAGTAAAGTAAGAATTGAACCGGAAAAGAATTAAAAATTAAACCAAGTTTTAACATTAGATGCCAAATCGAAAAAACCCATCATTTTTTTTCAATTTAATTTTCTTTTCAATGGTTCTGATTTCAGGCTGCGACCGTGACACGCCAGCGATAGAAATTTCAGGACATCAGGATAGAGAAACCATGTACGTGGATGGCCGGCATATTTATACCGCCGCGGGTGAACGTGTGGTATTACGGGGAGTAAATGAGATGTTTGTATGGTCGTCTGACCCAACCGGAGAGTGGGTGATGGAGGAGATTGCCAAAACCGGTGCCAACAGTATTCGTATTGTGACAACCACCGATTACGATGCCGCTGATTTAGATGTGGTCATTGAAAATTCCATTCAAAACGGTATGGTGCCGATGCCGGAATGCCATAGTGCAACCGGTCGCTGGCACGATCTGCAGAATTGCGTGGATTACTGGCTTCGCCCCGATGTGGTGGAGGTCATTAACCGTCATGAAAAATGGGTTCTTCTGAATATTGCCAATGAAGCAGGTGATGGCAGCGTAACGGAAGAAGAGTTTATGGAAGGGTACACTTCCGCCATCGATCAGATACGGAATGCCGGAATTCGTGTGCCGCTGGTAATTGACGGCGTAGACTGGGGCAAAGAGTATAAAATTCTGCTCAACAGCTGGGAAGCGCTGAACGATCACGATCCGGAAAACGCTGTCATCGTTTCAGCACATACCTACTGGGTGGGTTCGGAAGAAGACCGGAAAAATGATTACCGCTACATCATCGATAAAGTGTTGAATGATGAGATACCGTTCATCATTGGTGAAGGGCCAACGCCCAGCGGATGGGATTGTAGCGAATCGCCCTACGAGTGGGCAATGGAGGAACTTGAGGAAGCCGAAATCGGCTGGCTGGCGTGGTCGTGGGGTCTGGTCAGGAACGGGGACTGCAACGACCCGGAACGCTATGATATGACCCATGGTGGCGTTTTTGGTGAATGGAAAACCGAATTCGGAAGGCTTACGGCAGTAGATCATCCCGCAAGTATTCAAAATACATCCCGCAGGCCATGCTCCATACCCAATGCCGGGGAGAATTGTGCTGGGGCCGGGGTAATCCAGAATAATTAAATGCAAAGTAAATACAATTAAGTAGATGTGAAGAAATTAATTCCCTCTTGAGAGGGGACGATAGCTGAGCGATTAGCGAAGTTATCCGGGGTGTGTTCCTTGCAAAGGCATTAGACCTGATCAGGGAAAACACCCCTCGTTCAGCAAATCAGGCTGCGCCTTTTTGCTTTCACTTTTCCCCTCTCAAGAGGGGACTTATTCTAAACCACTTTACTGAAAAGAATGATGATATTACAAGTTAGATTGCTTTCGATCACAATACTTCTCTCACTTTCAGCGGGTACGAATACGATTGCACAAAATACTATACCAGGTGGCGGTGACCTGATGGAGATCTCCCCTGTTACGGATAAAATCCTGATGATCCATATCCGTGACGGACATATTATCACATACGGAATGAATGAAGGGCCGGATGACAATGTCATTTTTCACGCTCCAACAGAGTTGGATCGCGCTATGAATCCGGAGAATTATGCCATCAGCAGCAGTGATGATCCAAATTATTCAAATCGGCGAAATGCGGTTGAAACCGGACGCAAATCGAAAGGATGGGACTATCAGAACGGTTGGGATGACCCGCCCTTCGTGATGCAGCACTGGATCTATATCGAGCTTCCCGAGGTGATGACACAAGGAAAAACATATACTGTGGAATTGAATGAGATTACCGGTAATCAAAGCAGTTATACGTTTACATTTGATGAAAACAGGTCCCGCTCTGAAACCGTACGGATAAACATGGTCGGTTTCCCGGAAAACGGGCAAAAAGTGGCCTATCTCTCGCACTGGATGGGAGATTTTGATTCATCGGTTCATCGCAATGGAGGACTAAACCTGGATAACAAACAGGGTGCTGAATGCCGGATCATTGAATTTGAAAGTGGAGAGATTGCTTACACAACCACCATCAAAAAACGAATGGCTAAAACCGACCGGGAAACGGTCAGCGATGACTATCCCTCAGGCAATTATACCAACGCAGATGTTTGGGAGTGTGATTTCAGTTCATTCACAACACCCGGTGAGTATGTAGTTGCAGTGGAGGGGATTGGCCGGTCATTTCCGTTCGAGATTGGAAATGACATCACGCGGGAAGCTTATTACTATGCCATGAAAGGCCTCTTTTGGCAGCGACAGGGAATCGTGAAAGAAGTGGAGCCCGATTCCATCATTCCACGCGCGCAGCACCCGGATGACATAGTCTGGAGATTTGATCCTGAGTGGCACGGGCAGGGTTACGATGTTTCGGATTTTAATACGAATTCACCGCAGGTTCATGGTGTCTGGGGACATTATTATGATGCGGGAGATTGGGACGGATACGCCAGTCATATCCGTGTACCCATGCATCTGATGCTGCTATATGATCTGGCTCCGGATCGGTTCCATGACGGAGATGTGGGCAATCGTTACAAGCTTCACGAAAACGATGATTGGATTGAAGAAGGGCGAAGCGGAAAGCCCGATCTGCTGGATGAGGCAGTTTGGCTTTTGAATTATTACAAGCGTGCACGTCATATACTGAAAGATTTCGGCAGTACCGGTGGTGTGCCCGGATATACCGGCAGAGACGCCATTCCATACGGCAACAGTATTACCGCCTGGATGGATACGCGGGAGTGGTACATATCAGGCAATAACCTGGAATCAACTTATGGCTATGCCGGCCTGGCAGCATACTATGCCGTGAATCTGAACCAGTATCATCAACTAAATGGAGGCAGCGGTAATCACCCGGAGTTTGGCGAATGGCTGACCGAAGCCCTCGAAAGCTGGGAGTGGGCTGTGAATCACCGTGAAATTGAAACCGACCAAGAGCGTAGAACGTGGGGTTTTGCTGCGGCAAGTTTGTACCGTGCAACGGGTGATCCACAATATCAATCGGAGTTTGAGAAGTACTGGAACTGGGAACCCGGCAAGAGTGGTGGCGAGTGGGCAGGTGTAAATCCATGGACAATATCTGCGTCTCTGTTTGCCCTGATCCCGGATGGCCATAACGGTTTGAACCGGGAACTTCAAAATTCCTGCCGGGATCATATCATTGAACGGGCAGATGCCAAAGTGGTAGACATCAGCATAAACGGTTTCAGAAACAGCATGGAGTACGGCCAGTACCTGATGCTGGGAGGATTTTCCACGCCACGTGTTACCGTTTTGGGGGCGGCACACCACCTCACCGGAAATCAGGAATATCTGTATGCCATGCAACATGCGGTGAGCTATGTGCTGGGTGGTAATCAAATGAATATGGCCTATCTCTCAGGCTTGGGTGAGAGGTCTGACCAATGGATTTTTCAGCCAAGTGCATACCTGGTAAGCAACAAAAAGAGCAAGGTGTATACACCCGAAAATTACATAGGTCAGACCAGCTATTTCGGTGGTACCGGTTTGCATAGTCGTTACTGGCATAATGAAGGTGAATGGAAATGGTCGGAGTATCTATCGCGTATGGCAGCTTACCCACAGGCGGCAGACCCTCCAAGCGTTTGGCCGGGTGCTGAACAGAAATTCCAAAACCGATACAGCATCCAGGGAGCCGAGTTTACTGTGCACCAGCAGATGAACCACATGATTTTTGCGATGGGATACATCAACGCAATGGCGAACACATCAGCCACTCCCTATACTTTGGCATCGAGACCGGAGGTATCCCTGAACCTGACCAATGGAGAGAAGTTTCCAATTACGGGCTGTTATCTGACGGTGAATGCATCTGAAAATACCCGGAAAGTGGAGTACTATTACGGCTGGCGATTTATCGGAGAATCTTCTGACAAGGAAGAAGACTTCAGAGTTTTGTGGCGTCCCGGTTTGGATGACGGCAGTAATATTCTGATTACAGCTGTAGCTTACAGCAATCGAGGAAGAATATCACTGCCCTCTGCATCGGGTGAAAGCCGAATTTTTGTCTCTGCAGACGCGGAGTGCAATGTGCCGGTTGAACCGATAGAGCCGAAAACTCCCGATTCATACAGGCTTTATCAAAACTGGCCCAACCCTTTTAATATATACACAAGAATACGGTATGATTTGCCATACCCTGCCCCGATAGCCATTACAATCTTTGATATAAACGGACGGAAGTGTGCAACCCTGGTTGACGAGGTAAAACCGGCCGGTGAGCATATGATTGATTTTAATGCGACCGGACTGGCATCAGGTGTCTATCTGTACAACCTGCGCTCCGATACTTATAACCAAAGTAAAAAAATGACACTGATAAAATGAGTGTATTCCGGATTTTATGTTCTAACACCTTGCTAGTGCTGCTAAGTATGTTGTTTTTTTCCCCAGCAAAGGCACAACCCAAAATCATTTTTGATACCGATTTTGGCGGGGATGCCGATGACCTGGGGGCACTCTCCATGCTGCACGGGTTTCACCAAAACGGTGAGGCTGAACTGCTGGCAGTGATGATCTGGAACCGTGAGGAGTACTCGGTTGCGGGTGTGGATGCCACAAACCGCTATTACGGGCATCCCGGTATTCCGATTGGAGTGAGGGAAGGCGGCTCTCATTCGCTGGACTGGAATTTTTCACAAGCCATTGCAAGAGAAATACCGCATGAACGCACCAACAGAGATGCCCCGGGCGCGGTTGACCTATACAGGGAAATTCTCTCCGGTCATGATGACAACAGTGTGATTATTGTAACAGTTGGCCCGCTGGCCAATATTCAAAACCTTCTGCAATCCGGGCCGGATCATCATTCAGGCTTGAATGGAAAGGATCTCTTTCATCAAAAAGTGGAAAAAATGGTGGTGATGGGCGGTGAATATCCCACCGGCCGACAGGAGTGGAACTTTTGGGGAAATATGGAAGGCGTTACCCGGTATGTGTTTGACCATGTTGACGTGCCGGTGGTATTTTTGGGTTATGAAATTGGAGTTCGCATCCAAACCGGAAACGTTTTTAATAAACTGCCGGAAGATCATCCGCTATATCTGGGATTTTATCACTTTAGTAAGTATGCGCCGTGGATGCAGGAGCGCTTTACAGGCGAGATTTTGAACAATGCCACTTATGATCAAACCGCAGTTCTTTACGCTGTTCGGGGTGGTATCGGCGAATACTGGGAGAAAGTGGAAGGCGGCCATAATGAAATAGATCCCGATGGGCGTAACCGTTGGGTGGATGGTGAGGTAACAAATCAATCCTATCTGCGCCTGCTTGTACAACCGAATGTACTCGCCCGAAAAATTGAAGAGCTGATGCTGTTTGAGTTCAACATAACCGATTTATAATCTCTGGTAAATTGATTATCAAGTGCAGTTACCCATAATGGATACTTAAAAATGAAACACAAATTTACACTACCACTTTTCGGAATGATTCTGATCCTGATTTTAGGACAGGCGGCCACTGCTCAATCCCCATCCGAACGCGATGCGATGATGATTCAGATGTACCAAAAAAATCCCATGTACTGGCAGTATAAAGGCGAGCCGGTGCTGTTGTTGGGCGGAAGTGTACAGGATAATCTCTTTCAAATTGAAAACCTTAAAGAACATCTGGATCTGCTCGTTTCGGTTGGTGGCAACTATGTGCGCTCTACTATGAGTGCACGTGACCCTGGCAATGACAAGCCATTTGTGATGAGTAACGGCCTCTATGATCTGGATGAGCCCAATCACGAATACTGGAACCGGTTTGAGAAGTTATTACAGCTTGCTTATGACCGCGATATCATCGTTCAGGTTGAACTCTGGGCAACCTATGATTTTTATTGGGGCGAAAATGGCTGGGCCGAAAATCCATTTAATCCACTCATCAACCGCAGCTATACTACTGAAGAAAGCGGGCTGCCCGAAGTAATCGACTATCCCGCACAGACAAGAAACAATCCGTTTTTCCGGTCGGTGCCGGGGCTGGATAATATGACCACGGTGCTGCAATACCAGCAAAAATTTGTGGAAAAACTGATGTCGATTGCCCTGCAATATCCCAACGTTCTATACTGTATCGACAACGAAACCAAGTCTCGGCCGGAGTGGGGCCGATATTGGTCGTCATTTATCAGAGATATTGCTTCAAATATGGGCAAAGAGATTTATGTGACCGAGATGTGGGATAACTGGGATCCCACTGAAGGCCTGGTGCCAGGTGCTAGGGAACAGAGCCCGGATCTTGGTGGCTGGTACGCACAACATACCAATATGGAAATGACAAAATGGGCCAAGCCCTCAAACACTATAAATGACCCGGAATCGTACCAGTTTATCGATATTTCCAACAATAATGCACAACGCGGAGAAGTACATTATAACACGGCACTATTCATCAGAAACCTTGTCAAATTTTCAGATCATTCACGACCGATAAATAATGTAAAGGTGTACGGCGGAATGATGAATACTCTTGGTCAGGACAATGTGTACTGGACAGCCTTTCATAAAGACGGAGAGGAGCGTTTCTGGAGAAATATTTTTGCCGGCCATGCATCGGCAAGATTTCACCGGCCGGATTATGGATTGGGCCTGAACCATGTAGCGCAGTATCACATCCAAAGTCTCCGTTTGCTGACTGATGAGATGGACTTTATTAACCATAAACCGGCTACACATCTGTTAAAAAACCGCGATGAGAATGAGGCCTACTGCTTGGCGATAGAGGGAGAGGAGTACGCTGTTTACTTTACCGGTGGCGGTGAAGTATTACTCGACACAGTACCCGGTGAGCATGAAGTACGATGGTTGCAAATTCGAACAGCGCAGTGGAGCGGAACCCAGACCATGGAATTACCGGCAAGTTTAAAAACACCATCGAATGATCAGTGGGCTGTTTTTTTGAAGCGGATCGTAGAATGAATCGACTTTAGAATACCCGGCAAGCTTGAGAAGAAGTTTTAAGTGAAGTGAAATTAGGTTGATTATTATACAGGAAGAATTCTAATAATGGGAAACTATTTAATAATTGTGAATAAAAATTATGTATAAAAATATATTCAGCCAATCATTACACAACAATTTAAAATGGATACTATTTTTCCTAATTGCTGGAATATCTGCAGAATTACAAGGTTCAAAATTGGTTGAACTGAAGGTCCTGGATAAAGACTATCTGATCATCCATTTCAAAGACGGCGATGTAAAATTTGTGGATGATGGTACGGGCAGTGCTGCTTATGGCGGCCATAGTTCAGATCCGGACAATTCGTATGTAGTGACCTATGGTGAGCCTCTTAATCTTTCTATGGTAGCAGAGGTTGGCTTTTGGAAAATTACGTCTGAAGATGATGCATTTTATGGTACGGTTGGAGTCTCACCAATTGCAGTGTACCGAAAAACAAGAGTCAACGGAATGTCTTATAAAGGCTACAACTCTGAAATTTCAGATCACGATTTTGATTACACCATAGAACATTTCATCTATCTTGAACTGCCTTCATCCATGCAACAGGGCCGTACCTATACATTGGAAATCGATGAAAGACTTGGTTCTGATGTAACTACAACCACCATCACGTACGATATTTTTAGCCAGTTTTCCGAAGCAGTGCATGTGAACCTTGTAGGTTATAAGAGCAACTCAAGGATGAAAGCGGCAGATCTTTATCACTTTATGGGAGATGGCGGCAACCGGGACTATTCGGAATTCGAAGGCAATGAAGTCCTAATTTTCAATGTGGACAGCGGAGAAACACACAGTGTTGGCCGGGTTGAATTTTGGATGAAAAGTCAGACCGAAGAGAGATGGAACCTGACCGGTTCAGATGTATGGATTGTTGATTTTTCCGGTTTCAGTGAACCGGGAACCTACCGATTGGTTGTTGAAGGTGTTGGAAGCAGCCAGGATTTTGAAATCAGAGATGATATTTATCGCGCCCCTTTTAAAATCTCCATTCTGGGTTACTATTATATGCGCATCGGAGAAGACAGGATGGATATGGTTCCGGTACCCAGGCGGCCGTTATGGATCCAGGATGTGGATCCTCCCGATACGAAAATTATTGTGACGGATATGCATCCGTATCATCCTGAGTGGAGCACATTTTCCAGAGGAGATGTCTGGGACCGCCCTGAAGATTGGGAAGCCTATGCAGTGGAGGGACGTCCCACAAATCCCAATGCGATTGGCGGTCACAGTGATGCACTTGATTGGGACCGGCACCTGGGCCA
>SKKO01000351.1 GCA_007123715.1 Balneolaceae bacterium
AAACTTGCCGAGGCCGCGGCCCCATCGATGGATAAACGAGCGCCATTTCCGGCATAACTTGTGACTTCCCCATCTGGAGATATCCTTCGTACACGATGATTATTACGATCGGCCAAAAACAGATCTCCATTTTGATGAAATGCTAACCCATTTGGCTGAAAAAACATTGCATCTCCCTTCGGCCCGTCCTGGTGCCCTCTGCCTCCGCTGCCTGCAAATGTGGTTACTTCACCATCTGTATTGATTTTTCTGATTACATCATTGCTGCTGTCAGAAATGTACAGATTCCACTGATCATCAAATAAGAGGTTTCTTGGCCAGTTAAACTCAGCCTGAGCGGCTGGTCCATCTGTTCGACCCACATCGCCAGTTCCCGCAAAGGTAATTACGGTAACAGAGTCATCGCCCGGTGGAACGGGATCATCATCCGGCTGTTCCACCGGCCGCTGCGGATCAGGGCCATCCGGATCGCTTTGAGTACTGCTGTCGCTGCAGGCAGCAAGGAGGAAAAAAATCACTACAACAAAGAGATACAATGGTTTGGCTCTGTTACACATGTTTACTGAAGTTTTGATATTATGAATTACCATATCATGCAATATCTGTTGTTGGACAGGCTCATCAGTATGGATGTTATGTTATAGAATCAGGAGAAACATGGTATGTTTGTTCGTACTCAGCATACGGCTCGACATCGAAGAACAGATAAGGGGTGAACCACTACATGTCGTCGAATAAACATACCATGTTTGGGATTTGGGGCTGTGGGTTAGAGAAACATGGTATTTCTGTTCCATATCGCCCGCTGCTTCGCATCGTCAATGGATTCGATGCTGAACCGGGTTGTGGCGACCATAGAAATACCATGTTTATACTAAGAATCCGTTCATCTTAGAGCACAACTTGCTGCGTGCCTTCATTGAGTTCAACTTCTTGCCCCATCCATGAAAACCGGCCGGACAATCCTTCTGGCAGGGTGACTTCTGCCCTTATCTCATTGCCGTTTATGGTGTATTTCACTTCGATTTCGCCAAGCGGATGAGGAACGGATGCTTCGATATGATCGAGCCGTCCGGGAGCAGGTTCAATCAGAACGGTTTCAAAACCGGGTGAACCGGGCATGATTCCCGCCACCGTGGCCAGAAAATCGTAATTGGGGCTGGCACTCCAGGCATGGGCATCACTCCGGCTGGGTTCGGGGTGTTCGGGGAAAGTGGTCATACCCAGGGCAAGTGCCTCATACCAGGGGCCAAGATGTTCCAGGTATTCATTGGCAAGGCCTGCTTTGTTCATGGCTCGCGTCAGATAAAAACGGAAATAGTAAGTAACCTGAACAAGCTCTTCCTCTTCCAGGATGCGGTGCATCAGGCCGGCCTGCTCCTCTTCGGGAATGAGGCCGGTTAAAACAGCCAGAATATTGGCGTGCTGGCTGTACAGGTCGTGATCCGGTGTGTCGGCCATAAGCTGCCTTTCACTGTTCCACCCGTGTTGGGGAATGGATATGCGCAATTTTCCGATCAGTTCTCGGTACCGTGCTGCATCGTGCGTTTCACCATATGCTTCGGCCAGCTCCAGAGCATATTCCAGCACATAGAGCATTTGGAGGGTTATGACAACAGAATTGCCGTCATCGGCACCGGGAGGGGTGCCTCGGGCAAATCCGCGGGCGGCATCCACATAGTTCCACCACGGCATCGGGCCAAGAATGCCCAGCTCCTCATCGAGGTGGTCTTCGTACCAGCTGATCACACTGCGGATTCCGGGGAAAAACTGCCGCACAAAATCGTCGTCTTTGCGGTGCATCCAGTAATCGTGAATCATCGGAATCCAGAGCAAGGCGTATGGCGGGATGTATTGAGGATGGCGCGACGGATAGCGGCTCATCGTAATACCATCAGGCATGCGCGAATCATTAAAGTGCAGGATAGAATTTCGCATCAGGCGGTCGTCGCCTGAAACGTAAAGTGAAATGAGGGCCTGCACACGGGTATCACCCACATACTGAAGCTGCTCATAATAGGCACAATCCCAGTACGATTCGAATGCGTTGAGGCGGGCGGTACGCCAGCCCGCTTCCCAGATATCGGTTAGGCTATTATCATGAGTAACAAAATGCGCATTTTCTTCGAAGGGATAGCCGGTAAATATCCCATACATATCATGCAGTAGAAGCGGGTCATCCCCGGTTTCGATTTCCATTTGAATATAGCGGTAAGATCTCAGCCAGAGGGTGCGCAAGGTACGGTTTTCGCCCCCATCCGGCACAAACAGGTCATGAAAACCAAGGATGTGCTTTCCGTCAATCTCGTTGCGGTTACCTTTCGTATTGTCTCCATAGCGAAGCGATTCAGCATAAATCAATTTTATTTCGGCATCTTGTCCGCCAGACACCATAAGCACCGGGTAGGCATTGATGATATAGGTTTGATCGAGCAGTAAAACAGCGCTGCTGTTGGCGGGGATAAGCAACGGGGCTGATCCGTGCAAAAATTCATCCTTTGAGTCAATTCCCTCGGTTCGCCTCAGTTCCGGGATTCGCTCTTGACGTTCTTCCATGAGCGGTATGTTGCGCGGAATCAGGTTCCAGCCGTAAAGATTACCGTATGGATTGGTGCCGCGCGGAGTTCCCGGTTCATAGAGCCTTGCCGGTTCCCATCCGGAATCGTCATAATCGGCATTTTCCCATCCCCATGGATAAGCTTCAGCTCGAAAATGTTCTCCGTGTGGGGCGGCATAGTATCCATCCACCGTTTGATAGGATACCGGAATGGGGCTATAGCCTGTGTTTTGCATCACCTTCCAGCCGGTACCGGTGTTTAACACCGATTCTGTTTCGGTATTGCCCTGCAGAATGAAAGCCGTACGGTAGCTGTGGTGCTGAAGGGCGTTGTATTCCGCGAAATTCCAGACGGTAGCCGCGGCAGTGTTTGAACCGGGCTGCAGGTACCCTGCAATATCAATGGTTTCGAACCGCCAGTTGTGATTATCTCCCACAGCAGGCCCTTTGGCCACAGATTGGCCATTGATATAAAGCCGGTACCGGGTATCGCCGGATACGTGAATGATAAACGAATCGGGCACTTCACTGAGATCAATCGACCGCCGAAAATGAAAAACTCCAAAATCGGTATTGGATACGGACGGGTGCATGATCCACCGGGCATCCCATGTGGTTTCGAGCAGCTGCGGGTTGATCTGACCGTGGCTTTGTGAAAACGTATCAGAAAAAGTAAACGAAATCAATAAAATGGAAAAGGTGAAACCCAATATCTTTTTTTGCATGGCCTGGCAACTCATCTCTTTTGGTTCAAATTATGGAGGGATATGGTTCAATCAGCTTTTTTTTCACTTATCCTGAAATATAGTAACTGCCACAGAAGCAGACATATTTTTATTTTGAGTGTTTAAATCTTGTAATTAAAAATCCTTCTTTGAAGTGGGAAAGCGAACGGAGTGAAGAGGGTTGAGGCATTTTCTAATGCCGACCCTTCCGCATGGATAACTTTGTGAGCATTAATTTGCCCCTTGACCAATTCAAGGCTTCATTTTCCTGACATTCTTCCCTTCATCCACCTCCCACATTGTGACCCCGGGGCAAGCTTGCGTATCTTTTTGAGGCAGCCCTGATAAAAGGAATGAACATTTTATGATCAGCAAACCAAATTTACAACGAGTCTCAGGAATATTCGCCCAAAACATTTTGAAAACAGTTATTGTAATTAAAATGATTTACCCATATTTTTGATGTCTATCAATTTTTCAGATTAACAGAAATAACTATGGCACGAAAAGACGATATTACCGGCAGAACACCGCTGAATGGGTACCGGTCGTCGAAAGCGAATAACAAAACCAAACATCGCTTTCATCTGAATTTACAGAAAAGAAGATTTTATATCCCGGAAGAAGACCGCTGGGTTATCTTAAAAGTATCCGCTAAAACCCTGAGAACCATTAATAAGAAAGGGATCACCGCTGTACTGAAAGATGCCAGGAAAAAAGGAACTTTAGTTAAAGAGGTGTAGGACAATGGCAAAAGGCAATCGCATTCAGGTAATTCTTGAGTGCACGGAAAAACCGGGCAGCTCAAGATATGTAACCACAAAAAACCGGCGTACAACCACACAAAGAGTGGAATTAAAGAAGTACAACCCGGTACTGAGAAAACACACCGTTCATAAAGAAATTAAATAAATAACAAGGAACCATGGCTAAGAAACAGGTATTTGGTGAAGAGGCGAAATCCTTGAGATTTGCCCACCGTAAAATGGCGAAAGTCATCATTTCAAATAAAAACGACAGAGGAAAATACTCTTTCAAAGAAACGATGATCAATCAGGACAGTGTAGAAGAATTTATCCAAAAAAATAAGCCCTGATTCCTTAATAAACATTCGTAAAAGATTTAAAAGGTTTCATCTCAAAAAGATGAAACCTTTTTTTTTACATGTAACAGGTTATCAATATGGTAATTACATATTTTTCACTGACGCATATATTCTACCAGTGTTTGAATTAAATTTGCTGTTTAGTATGTTAATACGTTCTCTCATAAAGATGCTGAGAATGTATCCGTTTCTGCCATTTACAAGAGATTTTTATATCACATTCATTTTAATTGAAGGAAAAACAGATTCCTAAACCCTATTTCTTATGAGTATCAAAGAAAAAATCCTCGACGATTTGAAATCAGCAATGAAATCCAGAGACTCTGAACGGCTTTTGGTTCTGCGGTCTTTGAAAGCAAAAATTCTCGAAAAGGAAATCAGTGAGCGGAAAGGGGGTGAATCCACACTTACTGATGAGCAAGTGACCGAGGTTTTAATAAAAGCAGCGAAACAGCGAAAAGAATCTATCGAACAATTTGAAAGCGGCGGAAGAGATGATCTTGCCGACAGGGAAAAACAGGAACTTTCTATTATAGAGCTATATTTGCCGGAAATGATGGGTGAGGAAGATATCAGAGAAGCTGTCCGGCAGCAAATCAGCCAAATGGGTGCCACCGATATGGGAGATATGGGTAAAGTGATGGGAGCACTCATGGGCAAACTCAAAGGAAAAGCCGAAGGAAGCCTCATAAACAGAATTGTTAAAGAGGAACTCTCTAAATAATATCGAATGAACATTCTTGATTTTTTCATCATTGTTCCGATTGCCTATTTTGGGTATCGGGGTTTTATGAATGGATTCATCAAGGAGTTTTTTGGTATCGCAGGTATTATTTTAGCGGTATTTGTCGCATTCCGGTATATGGGCCCTGTTTCAGGTTTTTTAACACCATTTGTCAAGAATGCGGATAATGCTACACTCGTGACCGGAATTTTGATTTTCATCCTTGTTATGGTGATCGTACAGGTTGCCGCATACTGGCTTGAAGAAGTATTCGACATTATTCGGCTAAGTATCATCAACCAGGCGGCCGGCCTTCTGTTTGCTGCCGGCAAATCTGCCATTGTGATCAGTGCAGTACTACTGCTGCTATCGGGCTTCAATATTCCGCAAGAAAATACACGTTCAGAATCTGTTACTTATCCTTCAGTTATTTATCTTGCACCCATGGCATATAATTTGGTTGCAGCTATTTATCCCGACACTGAAAATTTTATCAGAACTGTCGAAAAATCGATACGGGAAAACAATACACTCCGAACTTTACCAATATTTGACAAGAAGGATCCTGATTCATGAGTTTTCCACCAGTTGAAAAGCAGATGTCTGTAATCAAACGCGGCACTGTTGAAATTGTACCCGAAGAAGAATTAATTGAAAAGCTGAGTAAATCAAAGGCTGAAAACAGGCCTTTGAAAATCAAACTTGGTGTTGATCCTACCCGTCCGGATTTGCACCTTGGCCATTCGGTTATCCTCCGTAAATTACGCCAATTTCAGGACCTTGGCCACGAAGCTATTCTGATTATCGGAGGATTTACTGCCATGATCGGCGATCCAACCGGCCAGAATAAAACACGTCCGCCGCTCACTGCCGAAGAGGTCAGAGACAATGCCGAAACCTATATTACACAAGCCAAAAAAATCCTCGATGAACATAAAACCACTATCGTGGATAATAATGACTGGCTCGGCTCAATGACCTATATGGATGTTGTAAAGCTCGCATCAAAACTGACTGTGGCCAGGATGATTGAACGTGATGATTTTTCTAAAAGATACCAAAACCAGGAACCGATTTCGTTGCACGAATTTCTATATCCGCTTGCACAGGGCCAGGATTCTGTATATCTCAGGTCGGATGTAGAGCTGGGCGGAACCGATCAGAAGTTTAACCTTCTTGTGGGACGCGAACTTCAAAAAAGTGATGGCCAGGAACCGCAGGTTTGCCTGATGATGCCGCTGTTGGTGGGAACTGACGGTACCATGAAGATGAGCAAATCATATGATAATTACATCGGTATTGATGAACCGGCAAGTGAAGTTTATGGTAAATGCCTGTCTATACCTGATGAGTTAATCTATCCTTATTTCGAGTTGGTTACAGATGTATCAACCGATGAACTTACCGCCATTCAAACAAAGGCAGTTCAGGATCCCCGCAATGCCAAACACGACCTTGCCTTTACCATAACACGAATGTACCATGGCAAACAGGCGGCAATTGATGCAAAAAATCACTTTGAGCAAACCGTCATCCAAAAAAATATTCCCGATGACGCTCCGGCATTTACATTTAATCCGGGCAGTACCCATCGCCTGATGGATATTATCGCTGATGCAAACCTTTCACCCAGCAATGGTGAAACCAAAAGAATGATGAAACAGGGCGGGATTACGCTTGATGATAAAAAAATTAATGATCCGAATTTTGAAATTACGTTTCAAAAAGGGGACGAACTGCACCTGAAAGTCGGGAAAAGAAAATATGGCCGGTTAATAGCTCAATAATGGCACCCCCGCCAGAATTATGATTGAATCAGAAGCGGAAAATCGAGGCTTTTATAGCCTAATTTTTAGAAATTAGTGATTTAATATGTTCAATACCCAGAGAAGTTTTATATTCTAAAATATCAAATAAAAACGTTTTCATATGGGTACACATTACTCTGGTACAAATTCGGAAAAAAATACACTTAACGCTTTTATCACACTGATGAGAGCCACGGAAACCATGAATAACCGGCTGAATCGCCACCTTGCCGATGTTGATCTGACTGTAAGCCAATTCGGAACGCTCGAAGTACTTCACCATCTTGGCCCGTTAAATCAACGAACAATCGGTGAAAAGCTGTTAAAAAGCGGCGGCAACATCACCATGGTTATCGATAACCTGGAAAAAAACAATTTCGTAAAACGGAAAAAAGATCCCGGTGACAGACGGGCAGTATTAATACACCTTACTCCAAAGGGAAAACAATTTATTGAAGATTTTTTCCCCAAACACCTCGATAAAATTAAAGAAGAGTTCAGTGTTTTAACCGAAGAGGAAAAAAAAACACTTTCAAAGCTTTGTAAAAAACTTGGATTCCAAACCGCTAAATAACAGCTATTCCTCACCCTTTTTTTAAATTTTTACTTTATACCCTGTGATTCTGATATAAATAGTATCATTAATTGCCATGGTATAAAAAAGCTTTACACCAGAGCACAGCTTCTAAAAGATTTTGGCGCAGTTGTTTATCTACTCCAAATTGTGTGATTTTACAAACCTGTGTTCGAAATGGCTGGCTATTTCGTTTTCGGTTTGGAACATACTAGCAGACAGAAATTCCACCACCAATACCGCCACTCTTTATGCTTTTGGATTATAAAGCCTTGGCCGGTCATTAACTCCTTCAATTCTTCAAAATTCCGGGTGTTAATGTGCTCTTTAGTCAACAGTTTAATGATTGCATTATAAAAGACAAATAAACCTTTTCGGTTCCAGTCAAGAAGATAAAGTGTTCCACCCGGCTTCAGAATTCTCATAAAATGTTCTGCAGCGCTGACCTGTTCCGTGTAGTAATGAAAAGAATTCAGGCAAATGATTTTTGAAAAAGAATGGTCATCAAAACCAGGTTCTTCAGCAAAATATGAAGTGAAACCCACGTTCTTTACATAACGCATGCGGTATTTCGCATGCTCAAGCATATTTTTAGAGGGATCATTTAATACCAGTCTTTTAAATGGCCCGAATTGTGAAGCGATTTCTTCACCCAGTAATCCGGTTCCCGCACTTACATCCAGAACTTCATCGTTTTTATTCAGATTCAGATGCCTGATCATTTCCTTATGAGTATGCCTTAAATAGCTGCGGTATATTCTGTCGTACCTGCCGGCAAGACCGTCAAATTGATTGGCTGTGCGTACTCTAAGCTTATTAATAATTACCTCCTGCCTGTTAAAACAGACCCATTATTTGTCTTTATTAAAATTACTACAAATCGGCAACAGTTCCAGAGTCAACTTTAACAGCTGCCAATATAGAATAATAAAAACAAGATATTACCTCAGTTCAAGTATGAAATCAGGTTATCGAAAGACCCGTTATCTGCAGATATCAGCATATTTACACCATGTAATAGATGTGAGCAATCCATATCATCATTTTTAAAAAATCATAAGTACCCCCATGAAA
>SKKO01000254.1 GCA_007123715.1 Balneolaceae bacterium
ACCTTCAGATAAAGCTAAATGGCCGATTATATAGCCTTCATTTTCGTGTTGGATTTTTATCCCGGCAACCCTGTCGGTTGTTACATTTACTAAAGTAGAGCCGAAACTTTCTGAAACACTGGGATATAAAAATTTTTTCATGAACAAGTAGTATATTATTTACATTATATTTAAAGATATTAAAGGTCCGTAAATCAAAAGTGAGATGTATACAGAGCTTTAAATCTACAAAAACTTATCGTAGTAGTTAAGATTATCTGAGCCCGAAAAGTAGAGAAAATTTCAGATAAATGATGATTTCATTCTTGTCTGGCTTTGTAAATTTAATTATTTATTCCGTTTTGAGAAATAAAATTAACTCATAACCTAATTAAAAAGTCTTCTCAATACATCCCTTGCCCCATCCTGCAAGGCATCTCTAACAATTTGTTCAATGGTCTCACTGTCCGGATGAATCTGAGGGTTTGATGTTGTTCCTGTAATTCTGATTGGTACTGCCATCCGTCCGTCTTCAAGTTGCAGGGCATCAGCGGCTCGTGTAGAAATCACGGAAGCAATACCCCGTTTGAAACGCTCCGGTAGAAGAAGGGTTGCCCTGTAGTTGATGCGGTCATTTACCATATGGAGAGTTCCATCAAGCTGGATTCCCAGGTTTCCACTGGTGAGGTTAAAATCCCGAATGGTCATTACCGTATCACTGATGCTGAAACCGGCATTCCACTCATCCAGTGTGAGCCTTTCAAGTTCACTTGCATTCAAAAATTCGGCGATTCGGCTTTGTATGGGATGCCCTTCCAGGCGTGCACGCGTCATTCCGAACGTACCGCTTGCATTAGCTGTATTGATATCCACCTCCAGATTGGGTTGCAATTGCGATGCATATGTAATTTCCGAACTGAACTCACCTGTAATGTATTGATGCAGGGTGCTTTGCGGGCCAAGGAAACCGGTATCGCGGAAAAAAGTATCAGCCCTGAGGCCCTCAAGCTGCCCCTGGAACCGGATATTTGTTCGAAGCGGATCCGGTACATTCCAGTCCATTCGGCCCATGGCTGTGCCGTCGAAGAGTTTTGCGGTTGCATCTTCAATTTGTATCTGTTCCGGAGTAAGCCGGCCTCTTCCCGTGATTTCCGTGATTTCGAGGCCGAGAATTCTGAGCATGTCAATTCGGGCATCGGCACCGGCTGTCAAGTTGGGCAGATCAATCGGGAAAGGTTCAACCGATTCTTCCTCCCAGTCAATCATTTCATCGATATTGAGCAGCTGGCTGTGATAACTTCCGGTAATGGCCGGTCGGTTGGCATCGGTTACATTTTCTTCGAGAAATCCCATGTAATTTCGAACCGACCCCTGCAGGTTGATGTCCGATCCGCCATAATTCATGGTAAAGCGCTCAAGGTTCATAGCCTGTGGGGTGATATTCATCTGGCCTGATAAATTGGTGACCGGAAGCGGAATGGAATCGCCGATGGCTGTAACATTGCTTACTTCCATTGACCCATTCAGGGCAATCCGCAGAACATCATTCAACGGCCCTCTTGTATTGAGGTTCATTACGGCGCTACCCGTCAGCTCCTGTATCCATGGTTCCAGTGAGTAGTATGAGGTAATGCTGCTGAAAATAGCATTACCGTCTAATGTGAGATTTACTTCTGCGTTA
Source organism: Balneolaceae bacterium (assembly GCA_007123715.1). Taxonomy (GTDB): domain Bacteria; phylum Bacteroidota; class Rhodothermia; order Balneolales; family Balneolaceae; genus Rhodohalobacter. The sequence continues at coordinate 1,661 of SKKO01000254.1, forward strand.
TCACTCAGGTAATTCGTCACGGTTCCCTGCATGGCAAGTGCGTTTTCACCTGTTTTAAACCGGGCTTCGCTGATGGACATCTGCCGCCCGCTCATTTGCGCCCTGAAGGTAACATCTTCAAGCGGGTTCGCCACCAGACGATGGGCAAGGTAGCCGTTTGTGAGTTCTACCGTACTTTGCTGAAGAAGGGTTTCGATCTGGTCGGGGTCGGGCCTGCCGCGCAGATTGATCTCAGCAATCAACTGGCCGCGCATATTCAGCGTGTCTTCATCAATCGGATAAAATTCTTTTATCGTGGCCAGGTCAAAATTAATGTTACCGCGAACATCCACAGAACGCTGGTTTTCATCAAGAGGTCTTAGGATGGTGCCTGTAAGATTAAATTGGTTGTTTGCTGCTGTGAAACCTGATTCGGCAATCTGAACACGCTCTTGAGTGGCATCAATACGCGCGTTAATTTGTTCAATTGGCCGGGGAACATCAGCATATTTAAGCAGGCCGCTGGTAAGATGAAAGTTACCGGAGAAGGTGGCATTTTCGGGCTGATCGATCCGGCCGGCTGCCTGTGCGGCGGTCTTTAATAGGCCGGCAAGCTGCTCAATTCCAAGTTCTTCGATAGGATAAAAACTGCTGATGGTAGCAAGGTCTATATCCCCATCAAGATCCAGCGAAAATGTGGCATCCTCTTCAAGTGGGCGTTCAAGGGTTCCGGAAGCGGTAACACGGTTTACACCGGCTCGCGCACGGAAATGGCTGACTGTAGCAAGGCTATTGTTGAACAGAATCTCAAAGTTAATATCTTCGATAGCTTGCGGCAGATCCGGGTTTTGAAGAAATCCGTCGGTCACTGCAATGGTGACATCAAAATCGGGCAGGGTATCTTCAGAAAAAATACCATCCACCGACCCTTCAAATACAAGAGAACCCCTGGTATGCAGCCCGGTGAGGTATTCGTCGAATGCGGGAGGGGCGAGCCGTAAAAGCTCACCGAAATTTTCGGATGTGGAGGCAAATTGCAGGGATAGTGCAAGCTCATCACTGCCCCAGTCCGAGACCGTACCGATTAGGTTTAGGGCAAGGCCCCTGATAGAAACCGTACCCTCCGTAAAATTCAGAATCTCGTTTTCAAGATCAAGAGTTGATCTCTGGTTCACACTCAGTGAGAGGTTGCTGATGTAGCTCGTGCCATCCATCATCACATTGAGTGAACCCAAATCGGCATCAACCCGGCTTTCAAGGATATCTCCATAAAAGAGAGAAATGTCAGCATCGAGTGCCTCGAGAGAGATGACCGAGTTGGAGGTTTCATCCCGATATAATATGGATGCATCACGAAGTGTGAAACCCGGGATGGATATTTCATATCCCTCAGCATCATCGATCTCCTCATCTGGATCCAGCAGAAAATCAATATTGGATGTGGAATCGGCGAAAACGGTGTAATATACCCGTGGTGAGGTGATGGAAAGCCTGGAAACGGATAATTCGTTTCGGAGCAGAGGAAACAGTTCTACAGAAACCAATAATTCCTGAATGGATGCCACCGGTTCTCCATCCGGATCGGGAATCCGAAGTCCGTCGATATCGAGGCCAAACCGGGGGAATGTCCTGAAAAATGTTAATGACATTTTATCAACCTCCACTTCACTGCCAACGGCAGACTGTACGTGCGGCAGTATCGTATTCTTAAGCCGCTCATCGGTAAAATAGAGATTCAGTGCTACGATGAGGATAATGAACAGTGCGAGGATTACGGCAAGTATTTTTAAAAATAATTTCATAGGGCTCTTTTGATTAATCTTTCAGGTTAACGAAGGTGAAACTGAATTGTTTCCGGGAAGGCTACCTTAACTTTAAAAATAGAAAGAGTTTAGGACATTCGCATCAGGTAATCATGGATGATTTTTACATTGGAGTTTATACAGATTATTTTTGTGGCAAAAACAGAAATGCCATTTCTGAATAGATTGGCGGGCCTAAAACTTCACATCTACCACAACCTGAAAATTCCTGGGTGGGGCAAATATAGCGGGACGTTCTATGTAATAATAGTTAAAGAGATTCCTGACCATCAGGGTGGCGCTTATCTCAAATCTGCTTTCCGGCTGCTCAAGGATAAACCGCATTCTTGCATCGGTTACATAAACTGCGGGGAATACCTCGGCATCGCTTACAAAGAATGCAAAATCGGTATCCACGCGGTCCGGCGCACTTGCCGTGCGGAAATCGAGACCTGCTTCCATCCAGCTTGTGAAAAATGACCGGCCGCTTAGCTGGAGAAGGTGTTTTGAGCGGTATACCAAAGGCTGATTCATCTCAAGATCGGCCGGATCAAGAAATGTATAACTTGCACTGAGCTGATGATTTTGACCGATGGAAGTGACAGATACAGATGCTTCTGCGCCGCGTATTCTCGCTTCGGTCAGGTTTACAAACTGAAACGAACCGGTAGAAGGTTGAAAAGTGGGCTCTACCAGCCGCTGGTACTCATTCCAGAAACCGGTGAGTTCGGCCCTGAGGCTGAACAAACTACGAAGCGGCCTCATGTAGGTAAAACCGGCTTCATAACCCGTACTCGTTTCCGGCAGCAGGGTGATGTTTGATACAAGCGGGAAAAAATCGGCATTGTTGAAAAAACGTTCAGCAACGCTTGGAACACGGAAACCGCGGCCAAGGGATGTTCTGAGGGTCAGGTAATCGTTTGCAGCATAAGATGCGCTGAATTTTGGGCTGAGCTGTGTGGCTGTCTCGAGAGTGTGTATCTGGTAAGCGTCATAGCGGAAACCGGCGGTTGTGGTCAGCCGTCGGCCCCAGTTATACTCTGCCTGCATGAAAAGGGCACCCTCCGGCTGGTTTCTGACCATCAGAGAGTCTTCACCCACAAATACATCCGAACGGATGTAATTTTCATCAAAAGAACCGCCGGCCGTTAGTATCAGTTCATCAGTAACCTGAATATTGATTTGTGCTTCCCCGCCATAGCGAACACCAACGTTGTGCTTATCGGGTGGCCGTACCTTCCCCTGCCTGTCAATCGGCCGGAATGCCACGCCAAACAAGCGGCCTTTAAGAGAGTATTGTATGTGCGGATTGATGTTATGTGTAAAAACCGGAAGAATAGTGATCCGGTCGGAAAGCCCCCGGTTTGAGCCGGTTGCGGTATCGCCCGTCAGGCGGATTTCGCCCGGACGCAGGGGATCTCTGAGCCCGTTCCAGTATAGGAACTGGTAATTCCGGTTTCTCCTTGCACTGCTGTAAAGTGAAAAGTCAATGTTTGGGGTAACATTCCAGCCGAGTTTGGTATAGAGTTCAAGCCCTTCTGTGGTGTTGTTTTGCAGGTATCCCGCATTATCGTGCAATTTTCCGCTGAGCCAGAAGCCGAACCGGTCACCCGCTTTTTGTGAGTGGCCAAAAAGAATGCCCCTGAATGGGCGGTATTCCGAAGCCCCGTCCCATGTCTGCCATGTATCATAGCGTACCGGCTCATACACACCGCCAAAAAACCGGAGAGTGGTTTCGGGTTGTTCAGGAAAATCCTGTGTGATGATATTGATGACACCGCCTAATGCACCACCACCATAAAGGGCAGAACCGGGGCTCTTTAACACTTCAATCTGCCGGGTCTGGGTAAGCGGCAGCCCGTCAAAATCCATGCCGCCCTGGTCGGGGCCCATCATGGGAACGCCGTCTACCAGTAGCAGCACGCGGCTTCCAACCCCATAGGTAAAGCCGGATGATCCGCGAATATTCACAGAATTGCCGAGTACCTGCACTCCAGGCACATAATCCAGGGCTTGGTCAAGCGAAATAATATTCCTCGACTGTATTTCAGCGGGCGTAATGGTATTCATACTTACCGAAACACGCCCAATTAACTGGCTGCGCCGGGATGCGGTAACCACCAATTCGCCCGACTGCATGGTGATGGGTTCCAGGTCAATATCGAGTATTGTGGTTTCACCGGCAGTAAGTTGAAAGGTGATGATTGCGGTTTGTAATCCCACCATGGATACTCTCAGGGAATACTCGCCGGGAGGCAGGGAACGGATACGGTATCCTCCATCCGAGTTGGTAACTGTTCCGGTCTGCAGTTCCGTTATATAAAGGTGTACTCCGGGCAAAGTTTCCCCGGTTGTACTTTGAACCACTCCGCGCAATTCGGCCCCGGTACCCTGTGCGTAACCTTGATTGTGACTTGGCAAAGCAAGAAATGTAAGTAAAACAACAAAGTATTTGGAGAAAATCTTCATGGATACTTACTCCGGCGGGAAGGGTGGGAGGTTATCAAAATCTACATGGATGGATATCTGCACGGTGTCACCCTCAATAAAGATCAATCCATCATTTTCATCGTACACCCCAAGAGGGCGCCAGTCTGCAAGTGGTTGGGGGCCATATTGATTTGCAATGATATTGTACACGTACAAACCGTTTTCCAATTCACTTACGATAAAAGTGTCTGACTCAACATAAAATTGAAGGCGCTCACTGGATTTGAGATTTCCTTTCAGAAATTCGCTCAATACTTCCGTAAAATCAGAAGGATAAAATTTCAAGGGAACAAAGAGAAGCTCTCTTAATTCATTTTGAGGCGGCCATTCACCGGAATAGGTAACCGTTCCCAATATCACTCCAACCGGGTCAGGCTCAGGGGGAGGAGGCTCTAACCCGCCATCACATCCCGCCAAAAACAGTAAGGTGATGAGATAAAGATATACAGGGACTAATCTGACCATGTTTGCGGAGCTTTTACAGGTAATATGAGCAACAGGAATGATGCAATCAAGAGTCTGGCTGGCAATCAGGTTAAAAACATTTTGTTCAGACCTGGTATGTCTGTTCAACGCCCCTTCTGTGATCCAAAATGGGATGGAATTGGAGTATCATGTGGAACTGGCAGCCCTTTTGCGCGCCATCATTGGCATACAACTATTTCTTATGATCAGGCTTTATTTTGTGATATAAAGCATTTTCATAAATTTTAGTAAGCTGAAATGATCTGTAAAATTATTAAAAGCTTCGGTACGGGATTCTGTTGGAACGTTCGGTTTTATACTTCTCTCAGATGCCCCCTTTAAATCCGGAAAAAATTTATCAGTTTAGCTTTTCAAGGGCAAAATCCACCCTTCTCAGTACGGATGTTTTCCCAATCAGCGCCATTGATGTAAAAAGATCCGGCCCGAATCCCTGCCCGGTAACGGCAATCCGAAGCGGCATCATCAGTTTTCCGAATCCGACACCTTTTTCATGGATAACTTCTTCTAGCAATTTTTTAAGTGTGCCTGCTTCAAAGGCATCGTCAGGCAGCTTTTCGATTTTAGACCGGTATTCTGAAACCAGCAACGCGCTGTCATCTTTCCATTTTTTGAGGGAATCTTCATCATAGGAATCCGGGTCTTCGAAGAAAAAGGATGCCATGTCAATGATTTCGTCAACCTTGCTCACACGTTCTTTCACCAGCCCGATAACCATTGAAAGATATTCATCATCTGAATTCTTTATAACATCCTTGTCCGAGATTGATTTTACCCGCGCGGCAAGCTGCCGGTCGGGTTGATCGCGCAGATAATGTTCGTTGTACCAAAGCAGCTTTTTGTGATTGAAAACCGCACCGCCTTTACTGACACGGTCCAGTGTGAACAAACGGCAAAGTTCATCCATTGAATGGATTTCACTGTCATCGCCCGGGCTCCAGCCGAGATATGCCAGGAAATTGATCAGTGCTTCCGGTTCATAATTCTGCTCATTGTAATCTTTCGTATTGATGGGAATACCTTCCGATTCTGCATTTCGCTTGGAAAGCTTGCCACCGCTGGGCGACATAATAAGTGGCAGATGTGCCATCTGAGGTATTTCCCAGCCAAAAGCCTGATAAAGAAGGATATGTTTCGGTGTGCTTGAAAGCCACTCTTCACCACGGATAACATGAGTAATGTTCATCAGGTGATCGTCTACTACATTGGCAAGATGGTACGTCGGCATTCCGTCTGATTTCAGCAGAACCTGGTCGTCGAGCCCTTTTGATTCGAAGGAAACATGCCCGCGGATGAGATCTTCAAACCGGATGGTTTCCCTGCGAGGAACTTTCAGGCGAACAACGTATTCTGCGCCGCTGCCCAGCAGTTTTTCGACTTCATCCTGCGGAAGTGTCAGGCTGTTTTTCATCGATTGACGGGTTACAGCATCGTACTTGGGTGAAGGATTGCCCGATTTTTGCAGGCGTTCCCGCATAAAGTCGAGCTCTTCAGTTGTGTCAAAGGCATAATATGCGATCTCTTTTTCGATGAGTTCTTCGGCATATTTTCTGTAGATCTCTTTTCGCTCACTTTGCCTGTATGGCCCGAAATCACCAGGATTTGACGGCCCCTCGTCAATTTTGATACCGCTCCACTCAAGCGATTCAATGATATCCTGCTCTGCATTTTCTACATAGCGGCTCTGGTCTGTGTCCTCAATTCGCAAAATAAACTTGCCGCTATGATTGCGGGCAAAAAGGTAATTGTAGAGTGCGGTTCGTAATCCTCCGATATGTAGAAATCCGGTTGGTGATGGGGCAAATCGTACGCGGACGGTATCTTTCATGAAATATGACAGTTCTGTTAAAATCAGTTCGTTTTTTATTCCCAAAAAGTACGGGGATTTCAGGTCGAAGGCTAATTTAATCGGGTTGTGTATATAGAGGGAGCCATATATGCGCAGCGACAAAAAGAATGACGAAGGCTTGATATGTAAATACAGGATAAGGCTGTTCAGAAAAATATGTCAAAAAAGTAAAACCAAAAAAATGATAAGAACCAGTCAATCCCAATGAGAAGTGAATAACTAAACATAATTCC
>SKKO01000313.1 GCA_007123715.1 Balneolaceae bacterium
CGGTTTCAATGTAAACAGGTTATTCAGGGTCAGGTGACCTATTATTGGTGAGTGCCCTGAGAAATAGCGTGTGTGGTTCGTAAAACCTTTAGTTTTGTTGTTGAACTGATTTGGAAATGGTATAAGAAATGAAAAAATTACAGTTCAACATTTCAACAGTTCAACTCTTTTCACTTTTCACTTTTCACTTTTTTCACTTGATCGCCGAAGGTGTTATTTTCATCGGAGAATCAATTAACCAACAAAACTGAAGAGATATGCCTGAAACCAAAGGATATGGATTATTAAAGGGAAAAAAAGGGATTATTTTTGGAGCTCTCGATGACCGAAGCATTGCCTGGAGAATAGCGCTGGCCTGCAAACGTGAAGGAGCTGACTTTGTGCTCTCCAATGCTCCGATTGCCCTCCGGCTTGGAACCCTTAACGCGCTTTCTGAGGAAACGTCGGCCCCCATCATTCCCTGTGATGTGAGCAGTGAGAGTGATGTGGAAGCCATGATGAACGAGGTAAAAAAAGAGCTTGGCAGCGTGGACTTTATACTGCATGCAATCGGAATGTCACCGAATATCCGCAAAAAGATTGAGTATAATGATATCAACTACAGCTGGTTCAAACAAACTCTTGATATTTCAGCAATTTCACTGCATAAAATTCTGCATTATGCCGAAACCACCGGCCTGATAAATGATGGGGGCAGTGTGGTGGCCCTGTCATACATCGGAGCTCAGAGAATTTTTTCCAAGTATTCTGATATGAATGATGCTAAAGCCCTTCTCGAAAGCATTGCCCGCAATTACGGCAGCCGGCTCGCACACAGAGGTATTCGTGTAAATACGGTTTCACAGGCGCCTACTAAAACGTCTGCAGGCACGGGAATCAAGGGTTTTGATGGCATGTATACGTTTGCCGAAAAAATTGCCCCGCTTGGAAACCCGAGCGCAGACGAGTGTGCGGACTACTGTGTGACGCTCTTTTCAGATCTGACCCGGAAAGTAACCATGCAAAACCTTTACCATGACGGTGGTTTTGTGACCACAGGAATCTCGGAAGAGATGATAGAGGGCCTTCTCAGGCTTTACGCGGGTGATGAAGAAAATGAATCATGAAAATCGAATCATGAACACCGAATGATGATGGCATTTCATCATTCATTATAGTGGCATTATGGCCAGAAAGATTCTAGGTATCGATCCCGGTTCAAGAACCACAGGATATGCTGTACTCGTTGAGGAAGGAACATCTTACAGTGTTGAAATTTGTGATGTTTTGCGAATGGAGAACATGGAAGATCATACCGGCAGGCTTCAGCATATTTTTGAAAGGATTACCTATGTTATTCAACAATATAAACCGGATGAATGTGCCATTGAAACGCCGGTATATGGTGTGGACCCTCTTGCCATGCTGAAACTTGGACGTGCGCAAGCTGCATCCATACTGGCTATAACAAACCAGGGAATTCGGGTGGCCGAATACTATCCGAAAGCGGTAAAGAAAGCGATTACTGGGAACGGAAATGCGAGCAAGAGGCAGGTGGCTTTTATGTTGGAGAAAATCATGAGTATAAATACTGAAGACCTTCCGGCAGATGCGACAGATGCCCTTGCTGTTGCATGGTGTCATATTACCCATTCAGGTATTTATACGGGGGGAGGAGCCAAAAAAATGCATCAGAATAACCGAAAATCGAGCTGGTCAAAATTCGTGGAGGATAATCCGGAGAGGGTAAAGGGAAATGAATGAGAGCCGGGGTGTAATTTTGCTTATGCATAACAAAGAATATTTTGAAGATTTCAAAATCCGAGCATTATGATCGCATATCTGAAAGGTCTGCTTGAATTAAAAAGAGAAGGTGAATGCATCGTTGAAGTAAACGGAGTAGGATATTTTGTTGAGATATCGAACCAGACACTGGAAACCTTGCCCAAAACCGGTGATGAGCTGAAAATTCATATCTTTCATCATATCACCGAGAATGACCAGCGGCTCTTTGGGTTTGCCACTAAAAAAGAAAAAAACCTGTTCGAAAGGCTCATTACTGTAAAAGGGATAGGCCCGAAATCTGCCCTCACAATACTTTCCGGCATGCCAGCTCCGGTTTTAATCGAAGCCATTGTAACCCAAAATACAGTAGCACTGGCACGTATTTCAGGAATCGGGAAAAAAACAGCAGAAAGAATGGTACTTGAACTTAAAGACAAACTATTCGATGAAGCTCAGCCTTCCATCATCACCGGTGATCCGGAAATCCGAAACCGCCATGATGAAGCGATCTCTGCTCTCGAAGCACTCGGTTTTAACAAAAAGGAAGCCGGGCAAATGGTGAGTAACATTGCAGGCAGAAATCCGAAAGCCACCGTATCAGAGATTGTTAAACAGGCGCTTGTACAGTCAAAAAGATAATATTGGCTTAATGTTAATTGGTTATTATTCAGACTAAAGCCGTTATCATAATCATTTAACCGTAATTAATTTTTACCCGATTTGTCTAAACAAACCATTCTTGTAGTTGATGACGAACAGGACCTTCTTGATTTGATTGAATACAATCTCAGAAAAGAGGGATTCCAGGTACTGAAGGCCGAAAACGGCCAGGATGCCATACACATTGCCAAAGAAATGAAACCGGATCTGGTTTTGCTCGATATTATGATGCCCCAAATGGACGGTATAGAAGTGTGTGACAGGATGAGGGAAGACCCGGATTTAAAACAAATTCCTATTATTTTTCTTACTGCCCGAAGTGATGAAAAAACTGAAGTTGAAGGACTAAACAAAGGTGCGGACGATTTTATCACCAAGCCGATCAGCACAACAAAACTGATATCCCGAATTAAAGCGGTTCTGCGCAGATTCGATAATCCGGAAGAGGCCGTGAGAAAACTTACCGTACACGACCTGGAAATCGATAAAGACCGCTACATCGTTACCAGGGGTAATAAGGAATTCCAGCTCCCGAGGAAAGAGTTCGAACTTCTTTACTACCTTGCCGGCAAAAGGGGTAAAGTTCGTGATCGCCAAACCCTTTTAAATAAAGTTTGGGGTGATAATATCTATGTTGTAGACCGAACTGTGGATGTGCACGTAAGAAAAATCAGAGAAAAATTGGGAGATCACTATATTGAGACTGTAAAGGGAGTTGGTTACAGATTCAAAGAATGAAAATATCCGAGTTAAAAAAGCAAAATTTTTCCGCCATTTCTTACAGGGCCGCACTTCCTTCTGCGGTTATCATTTCGGTTTTTGCTTTTTTTCTGCTTTATATCAGTGGCACAGCAGAGCCTAAAAAGGCTTTGTTATTCTCGGTTATCCTTTTTTTGGTTGTTTTTTTAACCGTTTATTTGATATCAGCACATTTACACACCCGGCGGTTCAATAATTTACAAGGTATCATAAAAAACATTTCCAAAAAAAAGTTCAGGGATTACCATAAAAATCCCGAAGAGCTGAAGGATGAGCTCGACATGATCCTCAAACGGTCGGTTAGAGCCAGCGATACAGTGAGTCGTGAGTTAACAAGGCTAAATAAGATCGAGAACTACCGAAAAGAATTTATCGGAGATATATCTCATGAACTGAAAACACCCATTTTTGCCATACAGGGTTTTATTGAAACCTTACTGAATGGAGCTATTCATGATAAAGAAGTCAATGAGCTGTTTCTCAAAAAGGCAATGAGGAACGTAAACCGCCTTATTTTTCTCACGAATGACCTGATGGAGATATCCCGCCTTGAAACCGGTGAACTGAAATCGAATATTAAAGATATTTACCTGAGGGATGTTGTCCTGGACGTAGTTGAAAGCCTTCAGTATAAAGCACAGGAGGAGGATATTGAAATTCGGGTAAAAGATTTTGAAAAAAATCTTCAGGTAAAGGCAGACCGTAACCAGATTAAGCAGGTGTTGGTGAACCTGATTGAAAACGGAATGAAATACAACAAACCCGGCGGATATGTTGAAATTGGAATAAGTGATTACAAAATATCACAAGGCAGGCTGCTTTTGTATGTGAAGGACACCGGAATAGGAATCGAAAAAAAAGATTTATACAGGGTCACAGAGCGTTTTTTCAGGGTTGATAAATCCCGATCACGTGAAAAAGGCGGCACGGGACTTGGGCTGGCTATCGTAAAACACATCATCGAAGCCCACGGAGAAAAACTGTTCATCGAAAGTACACCTGAAATAGGCACCACTTTTAGTATCACACTCTCTCTTTCGAACCCGGTTTTAGTTTGATCCGGACTACAGTACCCCGGGTCGCTGACCCGGAGAGTACAAACGTTGATTAAAGTGAGATCTGTGAGTTATGCAGAATTTATATGCAAATGATGAATTGACTACGACATATGATTTAAGACATGACACGATACTGTATAACACACAAATCCATCCATTGCAGCAACTACAAAAGCCATTTTTAAGCTCTATTAACGCATTTGCAGAAGTTTAGTTAGGAAAGAGAGAGCTTTTCAGTACTTTATATTACATACACGTATTGTTAATATAAATCATCAGAAATGAATTACGCAGTTATCATGGCAGGAGGGGCCGGGACCCGGTTTTGGCCGAAAAGCCGGAAGATAAAACCCAAACAATTTCTAAATCTGTTCGGCCGGCAATCGATGATATCGAAAACAGTTGACAGGCTCACCGGATTTATCAGGCCGGAAAATATCATGGTTATTACCAATGAAGATTACCGGCATCACGTAAATGAACAACTGCAGGGTCTGAAAGAATCTTTTATAATTGGAGAACCGGTAGCACGAAATACGGCACCATGCGTGGCTTCGGCAGCATCTATTCTTTATGATGAAGACCCTGAAGCTATAATGATCGTGTTGCCTGCCGACCATGAAATAGAAAATTCAGAAGAGTTTATCCGTCTGCTTGAAACGGCTGCTGAAACAGCCCGCAGCGAGAACTCACTGGTAACCATCGGGATTGAGCCAAACCGACCTGAAACCGGCTACGGCTACATCCGGCGCAGTGAAGAGCCGGATTTGAATGTTAAAACCCGTGATGTTTATAAAGTCCGTAACTTCACAGAAAAGCCTGATTTAAAGAAAGCAGAACAATTTCTTAATTCGGGAGACTACCTCTGGAACAGCGGTATTTTTATCTGGAAGGCAGAAACCATCATAAAAGAGTTCAAAACTCATTTACCGGAAATATACCGGCAGATGGAAGCCCTGATGGAATCCGATAAATCGCGTGAACAAATAAACCGGTTTTATGAAAGCTGTCCCTCTGTTTCCATCGATTACGGTATAATGGAAAAAGCGGAAAATGTACACGTGGTGCCCGGAAGTTTTGGCTGGAATGATGTTGGCAGCTGGAAAGCCGTTCACGAACTAACACCTAAAGATGTGCATGGTAATGCCGCAGGAGGCAGTAATGCTGTTTATCTCCAATCACATTCAAGCCTGATTCATTCAGAGAGTGGTAAACTGATTACTCTTGTTGGCGTAGAGAACATCGCTGTGGTGGAAACTGAAGATGCAATTCTTGTTGTGAATCTTGACAATGCACAAATGGTAAAAGATGTAGTGGATTTACTGGATAGCGATGCGAACCTGAAAAAATATTTATAGACTGAGTTTATATAACGTGAACTCCTTATGCATGGTAATGAGTTCTGATTCAAATCGATTTCTTTCTTTCAGTTTCAAAACGGAAGTAAATGAAAATCAACAGTATTCAGATCGTAATCTGTAACTGGTCGTAAGCGAGTTGTACATTGGGTGGCAGCCGCCGGTTGCTATCCTCATGATTCACATACGCGTTCATGTGAACAAGAAAGGTTTGGGGGATATTAAGTTCACAGGCAATTTCAACAGCCTCCGGTATGGTGAGGTGTGTGGGATGTTTGGGCCCCCAGCGCAGCCCGCTCAGCACAAGAACTTTACTGCCTTTTACCTTTTCTTTTGTCTCGGGTGGAATTTCCTTCACATCCGTCATGTACGTAAAATCATTGATGCGGTAACCTGTCACGTCTATTTTTCCATGATGATAGGTAAGAGGTATGATGGTTGCATCCGCATATTTTATCGGTTCATCTATGATTTGCATATCGAGCGTGGTGGACCCGGGGTATTTATTTTCACCAAACAGGTAATCAAACCGGGTTTGGATGGATTTAATTACCCTGTCGGTTGTGAAAACCGGAATGGGCCCGTTTTGCATATAATTATAGGATCGGAGATCATCCAGACCTGCGATGTGATCCATGTGCTCGTGTGTGATGAGAACCATGTCGATATGCCGGATATTTGAGCGGATAGACTGTATTCTGAATTCCGGACCGGTATCAATTATGATGGAAGCTTTTTCAGTTTGCACCCAAACCGAACACCGTGTTCTTTGGTTTCTGGGATCATCGTCAATCATTTCACTTCCAAATCCACCCGCAACCGGCACTCCCATGGAGGTTCCTGTGCCAAGAAATGTACATATCATGAATACTTATCCGCTTTCAAACTGTTTTTCTGAGGTCTCAAATTTTTTGAGCCTGTTCCAAAGTATTTCAAGCTCCCTTCTTACAGCTGGTTTTATGAAATGTTCATCCGGACCGATTTGCTTAATAATATTGGCAAGGATAGCGGCCTGTGCTTCAACCGGCCTGTTTTTGTTGATAACAATTAATTGGTCACCTTCAAACAGGCATTGGTCACCCCTGAACGAACCTCTTTCCTTTCGGATGGCATACCCGGCCTTCTCGCACAAAGCTTCAAGCTCAAGAACAAGTTTTTCGGCTTTCATTTTTTACGGTTTTTGCTAGAATCCTACACCGATGGTGAACAAATGAGAAACATAGTTGTAATCATTCCGGTCACCTTCAATCCTGTAAACACGATAATCAAAATGATATCCGATTGAAAGTGCGTTTTGGCCAAACAGATTGTTGATCAGTAGATTCGTTTTAGTATCAGTTCGGAAAAGGCTGCCGCCAAATAAAGAGCCCTGGGAAAAACTGAAGCCGTAATTTGGAGTTGCCGCTGCGATAAGACTGAATCGTTGGTTTAGCTGAACTGCTGCATACAAACCTGTACCAATTATAAGTGAACTTTGCTGAAACTCTGTATCATTATCATTTCTTCTAACCTGTTTCAGGTCTGTTGTGAGCTGTATGGGCAGGCCAATGATCATTCCCTGCTGCCTGATAAGAGGGAAAGTATTGAAAAGACGCCCGTATACGTTGAGGTAAGAGGTATCGCTCATGCCCGTAAAGGTGCCGCCGAAAGCCAGGCTGATATCAAGGCCGGGGCTGTCGAGCCTTAGACGGAAAATACTGTCGTTAAAATCGAGACGCTGATCCTCATTTACTCCGGCACCTTTATAGGAATAATCACCAAATTCCAAGCCTGCTGATAAGATGGTTAACGAGCCGAGCGGACGTTCGCGCCGCTGTTCCGGGTCATCAATCGAAAACATCTGAGCTAAAACAGAAACAGGAAAAAACAGTGCAAAAAACAAAATGGATAATTTTTGAAATAAAGTCGTAAAATGTATGTTCATCAGGGAATGATCTTTTGAATAAAACTATTAATAGCCAAAATAGATGGAACCAGTTATGAAAACAATAACAATCATAGTCACACTTTTATTATTGATGTTACCAAAAAGCGAACAGACAGATAGTGTATATCAATATGAGTTAAACCTAATTAATGGGCAAAAAATTTCACTGTCAGAGTTTGAAGGCGATGTGCTCCTGATCGTAAACACTGCTTCGGAATGCGGGTATACCAGACAATACAGCGGTCTTCAGAATATTTATGATCAATATTCTGAAAAAGGTTTTAAAGTACTCGGATTTCCCGCAAATAATTTTGGTGGCCAGGAACCGGGAACGGATGAGGAGATTGCACAGTTCTGTGAAATGAATTTTGGTGTTTCATTCCCGCTTTTTTCCAGAGTTTCAGTAAAGGGAGAAGATCAACATCCGCTCTTTACGATGCTGACGAATATTGAAAATCCCGACTTTACGGGAGATATTTCATGGAATTTTGAAAAATTTTTGATTGACAGGAACGGAAATCTCGTTAGAAGGTTTAAGAGTAATGTAGAACCTGATAGCGAGGAACTTTCAAGCGCGCTAAACAGTTTACTATAAAAATTTAATCTTACATACATCCCATCACCATCCCGATAAAGGGCTCCGGCTGAACCCGGAGCCCTTATTTTTTTGTCCGATTCACAGGGAATTAGTATTGACTTCATATGATTAAGGTGGTTATATTAAAATTCTATTTTTAATCTATTGAAAATAAGGTCCGGTAGTTCAGTTGGTTAGAACGCCTGCCCCGAAGCCTCGGGAAGGTTGAGTGTTCGACTACCGGAAATTGAAATAGTAGAAAGGATTTTAAAAGGTCCGGTAGTTCAGTTGGTTAGAACGCCTGTCCCGAAGCCTCGGGAAGGTTGAG
>SKKO01000142.1 GCA_007123715.1 Balneolaceae bacterium
GCTCCGTGCAGTAAAAAGGAGATCCGTTCAAGCTAAAGCTGCCCACACTTATTCTGTTAATCGGTTCGTCTGTTCGTCTGTTATTCAGGGGCTTTCCAAGCCGGAGAAGCTCTCCGGCCTACATGGGCAAACCCTTCGCGCCTTCACTTATTCTGTTAATCGGTTCCTCCGTTCGTCTGTTCGTCTGTTATTTAGGGGCTTTTCAAGCCGGAGAAGCTCTCCGGCCTACATGGCTAAAACCTTCCTGCCTTCACTTATTCTGTTAATCGGTTCCTCCGTTCGTCTGTTCGTCTGTTCTTTTAACTGGTTAAGGCAAAGACATCAAGAAATATTGGTCTCTGAGGGGTGAAGGTAACTGATTTGCTGCCTGAATCGCACTGTATCTTGTTTCGTATTGCCCGATTGCCACACGATAATAACTTATATTATTCATGATTGAGGGTAGAACCAATACTCTGTAACCGGATTGCCGCAAATTATCAGCAGCATTATTCGCCTGGTTTATACTTACCAAAGAATATACTACAATTGTGTATCCGGTGAGCTCATTATCATTCCATTCTCCGGTGGTGCCAAATTCTGATGTTTCAGAAAGTAAGATATCTGAAACCATTTCAGCAGAATCACTCATATTTTGTTCGGGTTCAACGATATCATTTTCGGATTCAGAGCCCGGATCCAACAGGGTATCTGATTCAGAACTAAATTCATTTATATCGGAGAATGAATTAAATCGATGGTCATTTTCTTGCGAAAGTTGTGTAAGGATGTTAGATATTCCATCAAGGGAATCGATGGCAGGTTTATCAATACGAATCGTGGTAAAATAATCGGTAAAAGGAACAGAAGCAGATTCCTGGGCTATCGGCAGAGAGGGGAAGCTGGATTGACTTGCAGAAGCCGGCTGTCTGTGAAATTTAATCTGAATCCCGGCCTGTAGCCCCCTCCAACGGTTGCTTGTTTTTTTAAAATCGGAATTAAGTTGTGTACTGATAAACTCCGAATCTATTATGTTGTTATTTGAAACAAATAAATCGTATTCAGTAAAAAAATTTATTCTTGACGAAACGTAGAGACGAATGCCGCCTCCAACCGTGTAAAATGAATTGTTCGTGGACTTTTCCCCTGTGTTCGAGTTGATTTCATCATTACGGGTAAAGGCAGATATATTATTAAATCTTAATCCAAAACCGAATTTACCGTAGATGTTTAAAGGGTAGGGTGGAACACCAAGGTATCGCATCAAACTTAGCTGCGCTGATGCGGAAGCGCTTAAAAAATCATTTTTAAAAGCCAGCTCTGGCCAGCCTGCATAATTTGTTATAACAGAAAATTTTCCGGATGAAATATCAAGACGAGCGGATTCAAATGGACTGAAATCATATTGAAAGTTCAAACGAAGGCTTAGAAAGTTATTTTCTTCAAGAAGGAATGGATTAATGTCTTCAAAAAAAAAGTCACCCCCGGTTGCAAGAGTTGCATTAATCAAACCTGCTGAAGCACCTATACCCCAACCCTTTCTAATATATTCTTCCTGTGAATAAGCTTTATTAGAAGATAAAACAAATAGAATGATGAATGTTATGGGGATGGTTAACCGAAAACGTTTCATATTTACCTTAGGCAAAAATCAAAAAATAAAGATAGTAATTTCCAAATTATCAGTAAGATGCTTTTTTTAAAAAAAACCATCATTTTAATAACAGCGTTCTTTGCAGAAATTGTATCATAAAGATAATGAACTTTAGTTGTAAACTAATCAGGTATGCCTACAATAATAAAACAATACACAGATAATTCTTGATAAAACTATTGCTGTTTTCGGTGGAAGGTAAAAAAATTACATTAATTCTTATTTTTGTACTCATTTTCACGGCAGAAGTTTTTTGCCAGGGGTTCAATGTGTTTAATAACCGCAACCATTCCTACCTAAACTGGCAAGTTGCTGAAACAGAACATTTTGAAATCATTTATCCGGAAAGAATATCCGGAATTGAAACAGAAGCGGCTGCAATTGCCGAAGAGAGTTACCGGGCGCTGTCTGAAAATATGGGAATCACTTTTTCCCGGAAAATCAGGATCTACCTTGCCGATATAGATGAAATTACAAACGGCTTTGCCAATCCGATTGGAAAAGGTTATACCATGATTTGGGTGAATCTGAATGATTATAGTGTATTGAAAACCGGCCAGATGAAATGGCTGCGATCGGTAATAGCCCACGAACTGGGACATATTTTCCATTTTAAAGCCGTCTGGTCCAAAATGGGATTACTGAACTTTGCTCTTGGTACACCGTTCCCGCTTTTCTGGACAGAAGGTATTGCGCAATATCAGGCAGAAGAGTGGAATTCAGAACGGGGTGACCGGTGGCTGCGCAAGGCTGTTTTCGATAGCAGGCCCGGTTTCGGACAGAACGAATCTATAGAAGACGGGCGTCTGATGTATGCCAAGGGACACTCCCAGGTGCTTTATTTTACGGAAAAATATGGCGACAGTACCCTGGTTGATATGCTTGCACACAGAGATAAAAGGTTGGGAGTGTTTGAATATCATGATTTTTATGAAGCGTTTGCGGAATTTGTGGATGGCGGCTATGATGCTTTTTATGAGGACTGGCTGAAGCATATGAACATCTATTACAATACCCTTGCTTCGCAGATGGAGCGGGTTGATTCACTTCAAAGTAAATCGCTTGCATTTCCCGGTCAGTTTTATTTCGATATGGCAGTTAGCCCTAATGACAGTCTCGTGGCGGTACTCAGTTTAGAGTCGTTACGAAGGCCGGTCAGAAGCCTGTACATTGTGAAAAATGATTCTACTCTGGAAGCGAAAAAAATAGCCGAAGGCAGCATCCGGAATGATCTGAGTTGGAGCAGGGACGGAAAATATCTTTACTATACAAGACTTGTGAGAGGGGAGAGATCGGCCCTGCTGAATGATATTTTTCGGATGGAAATGCAGACGGGAAAGGAGACCCGGATGACACATAGCCGAAGGGCAAGATTCCCGGTGGACGGGCCCGGATTGAATGAAGTCAGTTACATTGTGAATGAGGGGGGGACCGGAAATTTAATTACTCTGAATAAAGATACCGGAGTTGAAAGCCGTGTAACCCATTATTCCGGTGATGTTCAGCTTCACTGGCCACTTTGGATTGAACAACTGAATACATGGCTGCTCTACAAATTTGACGAGTCAGGTAACCGGAACCTGGTATTGTTCGATCCGAAAAAAGGTACAGAAACTATCCTGGATGACGGTGATCTCGACAACAGGAAGCCGATTCTAAGTCCCGATCAAAAAAATGTGGCATACACATCATTGCGTGATGAGGTGCCGAATGTATTTACATATACCTTTGAAAAAGGTGAAACCCGTCGGGTAACCCGCCTCTTTACCGGAGGTGAGGTTTATGGCTGGATAGCAGAATCTGATAGCGTAAAAACGGAAAAACTGCTGGTGAAAGCGAGCGAAACAAAACGCAGAGATCAGGTTTTTTGGGTAAATGCAAACCGTACGGCACCGGAGAACCCTGTGGAACCGGTTGCCGAATATGCAAGCTGGAGAATGAAATCGCCTCCCGCTCAGATTCCGAAAATCATAAAAGCCAATGAATCGCTGATTTTAAACCGTTACCGATACCGTCCGTCAGGAAACATCACACACGCGGCATCTTTTGCTCTGCCGTATTACGCGGCACAGGATAATTGGGGGATATTTGCTACAACAAACTGGACGGAGCCGCTGGGTAAGCATCTATTTTCAGCACTAGGCTGGATTTCCTTTGCAGATCCCGGAAAGTATAGTTACGGGGCAGTCAATTACATGAACAATACTTTCTATCCAACTTCGCTTCTGTCGGTTTACCGGATACCCGGCAAATCCAGATTTTATGGAAACAGGTTTTTAGTACAGGAACTTACAGGAGGAGAATGGTCTTTAACATGGCCTCTGAATATTCTGGACAGGCCGTATCAATCTTCGGTATTTGGATTGCGTTTAAGTCATGTACTCATCAATCCGCTAAACCGGGATCGTTTTGAGGATTTACCCGGCATTCCAAAGCCTGTAAAAGGCAGGCAAACAGATTTAGGGCTGGAGTGGATCATCAAAAAGCAGCGGCCATGGCATAATAATACTATCCATCCGCTGGACGGCAGGGGATTAAAATTAAGCCTCCTGGGTTCGGAAAAATCACTGGGCTCGGATGTATCGTTTCTTCGTGTTGATTTAAATACATACATGGTGATCCCATCCATCGGATTACAGCGGTTTTATATTCAGGCTCGATACCAGCATGTTTGGGGTAAAGAACTCCCCCAAAATTATATCGGATTTTCCAGTTATGATAATATTTCTCTGAGCCTTCCGGGGCAGGAATTTGTTAAGTTTTTTCAGGATACGGAACGTGTGCGTGGTTATCGTGAATTTATCAGCGGGGGGCAGGTTTTATTTGGTACACTGGAATATAGAATGCCATTTTTACCGTCACTTGAAACGAATATACTTGGAATTGCAGAATTAGGATCTACTTCTGTAAATATCTTTACGGATGTGGGCATGGTATGGAATGCGCTTTATGCAGATGGTAATAATGGTATCGAACGCCGTTGGGGAGCCGGTGCAGAAATTAAGAATGAACTTCGTCTGTTTGGTATTGGTATAGCCCATTCTCTGGGTATAGCCCAGCCTGTAGACAAGCTCTTCGAGGATAATACGCATGATTTCTATTATCGAATAAGAGCAGTAGTCCCCTTTTAATGTACTCCGGACAGCTTGTCCGGCCCGGGAAAGCCATTGAGTGCGAAGAAAAAACGATGAATGAATTTCATTTGATACGGGCGCAATTTTCAGGCCATTCCATCCTGCTTGGTCTTTCCGTAACGGGCAAGCTGCCCGTTTTGCTCTGTTAAATGCCCCTTCTCAAACCGCGCTCAGTGAAGCGCCATTCCTCAATCTCAATATTTATTTCGCGGTTCTTCCAGCTTAGTTCCGTTTTACGATTCTCTTTGTGATCGTACATTGTCATCTTACGGGGATTCCAAAGAAGATCAGTCAACTGCTCAAAATCTTCTGCTTCAAGGCGTTTGATTTCTTCCCCTGCATCATTGTAGTAACGAACGGTTTCCAGAGCGAACGTTTCACGGATGATATCAAATTCGAGAGATGTATATTGATCAGAATCGGGTTTTGTTGCTCTTATAGTATAATGAATGTCACCAATTTCCAGCCATTCGAATTCAAAGTCATCAGGATCCTGATCACCCAGATCCTCATAGGTAAAGTCACTGCCCATGAATCGGTCGCTGCGTTCTGCTGACCCTATTAACTGGACTCTTCCAACTGATGGAAGATATAGTCGTTGTATGCGATTTCCACTTTCATTTACAGACAGGAATCCGGTGCCGCGTATGTTACCCGGTTCTGCAAAAATGATAAGGCTCATTGTATCGTCGCCTGAATTTCTTGCCCAGGAACGTAGCGTTCGTGAACGTGTGCGCCCGCGACTATCGGTAATAACCATGGATAAATCAGATTGTTCGCTTTCGATGGAATTCCTGCGGTTGTCAAGCTCTTCGAATATGGTGCGGGCCTCATTTTCATCAGTAATTCTCTCCTGTGCAGCAAGCGGGTATATTGTAAGAAAGAAAAATAAAAGGGTAAATAAAACTTTCATAACAGTTCTGTATCAGGTTTCCGGTAAAAACGTGCAGAATCGGGTAAACGTTCAGCAGTTACTCCTGAAATTTTTGAACTTTATTTAAAGTGCGATGGTGGTATGCTCTATACATGGGTTTCGCTGATTGCCTGTCAGGAGTTGATATTTCCTGTACAAAAAAAATCTAAAATCAGTTTTTCCTGAATAAATATTTAAACCCTGTGAGGCGCTTATCCAGACTCTTCAGGAAAGATACTGACCGGGTAAAGCGATGGTCGCGGGTAGGTGATGCTAAAATCAACCGTGCGAGTACCGCAGCCTGATCATCAATCACTTTACGGATCATGGTCTGCTCGCTTTCCCTTTTAGCAAGTGTTAGTGCTACGGCAAAAGACCATGCATGATCGCGTGCTTTCGGAATACTAAAGCTGGTAACATCATCACTGATATGACCTGTTTTTCTATCGAGCCGGGACAAAACAGGCGCGTATTTTCTTGAGACTTCTTTCTTCAGTGTTTCAGTGGCTTTTTCAAGGATATGGTTGACCAGATTATGGTCGTGATATTTATTTTTCCGGTGCGGATCAATGGAAACATCGAACAAAGCGATGGATAAATCATGGTTTATGTGTGCATTGATGCCCAGCAGCAGGTGCTGTATGATGAGCCCTTCTTTCTCTTTGGCAAGGTCAAAAGACAAGATCCAGGATTTCGGGATGCGGGTAAGCAGGGCGGTTTCATAATTTAATACGGCTTCGCGGTAAAGGTTTGCGAAACGGACAAGGTAGGCTACAGACCATTCATTATCCCTGAATTCCCGGTTCTGGATGGCAGTGTTGATATTTCGTGTGATATGCAGATAGGCCGTGGCGAAAACTCCGCGCAGATCACCAGTTTCAAGGCATTTATTCTCAAATTCTGACAGGCATTTGATTACATCATCAGCATTTACAAATTTATCCTGAAAAAGAGAATGAACTGTATTCGGCATCTCTAATTTCTCTTAAGGGGTGCTCCCGCTTTATTCCAGTTTACTTTTTTCCAAAGAAGCCAGCCGCCAATCAATACAAATGGAATACTGAGCAGTTGTCCCATGTCCAGAGCAGCTCCCGCAAGAAAATCGGCCTGTGTTTCTTTTGTAAATTCAATAAGGAATCTTCCGGTAAACAACATCACCAGGAAAGCGCCAAACAGGGATCCTTCGGGGGGTGTTTTTTCATATTTGTAATAAATCCATCCCAGCACTGCCAAAACTAAAATACATAAAAACGCTTCATATAACATAGAGGGGTGGCGTGGAAGCATATCTACGTTTGCAAAGATTATGGCCCAGGGTACCTCTGTTGGCATGCCGAGAATTTCGGAGTTAAAAAAGTTTCCGAAACGGATAAACATCCCGCCGATAGCCACACCTGGCACTACACGGTCGGCCACCCACATGAATGTGGTTTTGGCTGTTTTGCGGGCATAAAGATACATTGCAATAATGATCCCGACAGCTGCACCATGGCTTGCAAGCCCGCCAGTCCATACCTGGGGGATAAGGTGAATATTTCTTAGATAATATTCTGCTTCGTAGAAGAAAACATGTCCAAGCCGGGCTCCGATAATTGTTGCCACGAGTACATAAATTAACAGGCGGTCAAGTTCCTCCTGTGATTTGCCGGCATCCCTGAACATTTTAAATCCGATCATATAACCGGATATAAATGCCATGGCAAACATCAGGCCATACCAGCGTGGCTCAATAGGGCCAAAATTGGTAATGGATGGTGAATCGATAAAAAGAAAAGGTATTTGTGCAACAAGAATTGATCCGATTAGAACCAGCCAGAATTTCCCGGCTGGAGGGGGCACCGGCTCCTTACCTTTCTTAACTTTTGGCTTAATTTGTTGATATCCGAAATAAAAAATTACAGCTGCCAGAAAAAGGCCCCAAACAGAGATTGAAACCGGCAGTTGTACTTCGGGGATTGAAAAAAGTACAGGATCAAAATCCCATACAATGAAATTGGTTGAATTCATCCGGTTATGAAAAAGTTAATTGATATAATGACGTAAAATACAAAAGCGTGAATCTAATTTCTTTTAGATTAAACAGAATCATTCTGATAAGTCAAGTGAGAGGTATCCTGAAAATTCAGGCATAAAAAAAGCTCCTCAATTTTAACTTGAGGAGCTTGGAATATTGTTTATCAGGCTTTATTTGTTTTTGGATTTTGATGAAAACAAGTCGCTAAAGAAGTCAGAAACTTCAGTTGCTGCCATTGAAAAGAATGCGAACACCGATGAGCTGTTTCGGCCGTTACTATTGGATACTGACTTTTTGTTTTTATCGGGGATTTCATCAACTACAAGTGGAGCAGACTCTTTCGGCTTGGTTTTTTTTGGCTGTAAAACAACAGAATGTTCCGGTACGGTATAAGTTGGTTTTGGCTTGCTTACGGCTTTGGGTATAACAACTTTTTCAATATCCCGATCATCTTCATCTTTTATGGCTCCGGCAGCTACAGCTCCTCCGGCTACAGCTCCTCCTGCAGCACCTGCACCAGTACCGCGGCCAGTATCGGTTTTAGCTTTCTTCGCACCCGGTTTGCCGGTAAATACTTTGGCTATATAGTAAATGACTCCTGCAGCAACCAGTGCAAGAATAATATAGATCAACCATAAAGGGCTTCTGCGATCAGCTTCTTCTGCCTCAGCTTCTTCTGCCTCAGC
>SKKO01000237.1 GCA_007123715.1 Balneolaceae bacterium
AGGAACAGCATCAGGGCGAGGAGTTTGTTTTCTAAAAAAAAGCGGATGATTTTGTTAGTCATTTTTTGACTCAGCCTATGTTTCTCTCTACGAATAGAGAAGGTGGACTCCTTAAGAGGATTTTTATTTGGTTTTGGGTTTAGTAGTTTGGCAATGTGATGGGTTCAAAAGACCCTTCCCCGTAAAAAAACGGGACCAAGTGTGGCTTGAGAGGGGAAAAGTGTAAACGAAACGGCGAAGCCGGATGAGTTTAGCGAAGGGTGTGTTGATTGGACGTTAATTAAGAGACAAATTTAATCAAAGTTCATCACCTTTTTTTTACACACCCCTAAATCCCCTCTCAAGAGGGGACTTTTAATCCTCCCCAATCAAAAAGAAATGCTAATTCAGAAACGTGTCGTAGAGGAGCCAGAGGGGCGGATCGTATTCGCCGATGCGGGCTTGGTGATCGGCAGGAACCGATTCACTGAATGTAATCATGGGGAAAAATTCCCCTGTTTTGGCAAGTATAATTTCGTTGTCTGCGGAGGAGGGAATCCACTCTTTATCCCCAAGCTGGCTAAGGCCAATATCACAGGCGCAGATGAACCCCCAGTCACAGTCGTGATGCGGATGGGACTCGGTTTCAGTTTTTTTCTCTTTGGATTCCGATTCACAGCAACTGTGATCTGCAGCCATTTCTGTCTCAGCACTATCCATCATGCAGAAATCGACCAGTTGTTTGGCATGCAGGCCTGATGGTATCAGAAAAGCCATAAGCAGCAGAAATGCTGTTACGTTTGTCAGGCGCTGATATGTTGAAGAGATATTTTTCACAAGTTGATAATAACTGATATGGACTACAAACTCACGGAATCCAAAAATATTACACAATCGGCTTTAAAATTTGAAAAGGCGCAAAGTTTTAGCCACTAGGGCACGAAGGCTCAAAGGTGCAAGAAGTTTTTTCTATCACCTTTCATAAAGTATTGCCCGGTTTTTGGGCCATAATTAGTGGCTAATTAAAGGTTACTGATTTAATATCCAAATCATAAGCCAAAGCTGCGATGTATTTATTACACTTTGTGACTAAATGTTAGGTTTGATAGAAGGGGTTGCTCTCGTTTCTGAACTACATCCATTTATTGCCAATGCAAGCAGGTCAGGATTTATGACATCGAATTCCTGCTACAATAAAAATAGATAAAATGACATAATTTTTTTATAATGACATATAGTATGTCATTGTTAAATTATAATGTCACATTAACTGAATGGTTGAATTAAAATCCTATATTAAAAAAGTTACAGGGTTAGATGTAAAAGAATTGGGACACCCGGCAGATACTTTGCAACGTCTGCCTTTATTTATCCGTGAGGGTTACGATTTTTTATTGGGTGAATTGTATGATCATCGCATCGTGTTTGTGGAGCCAAAGTCAGCAGATGATGTAACTCCAAGCCAACTACAAAAGCACATCCCTAAAATAGAATTAGCATTTGCAAATCCGGTAGTCCTGGTATTTGATGAGATGTCCTACTATCTGAAAGAGCAGCTTATTAAATCCAGAATATCATTCATCGTACCGGGGAAGCAACTATTCATTCCATTCATGTTTATGGATTTAAACGAACAACCAAAAATAAGAACAACACGATTAGAATATTTTTCCCCCTCAACACAATGTGTGTTGATTTATCATTTATGTGTGAATTCTATACAGGGGTTAAATTTTCAGCAGATTGCAAATCTATTTATATATACTCCCCGTACCATAGGCCGGTGTGCCAAAGAACTGGAAGATGCAGGAGTATGTAGAATTGCTGGTTCCAAGTCCAAACAACTGGAATTCAGTTTGAATAAAGTGGATATCTGGGAGCGGGCACTTGAGTATCTGGTTTCGCCTGTTAAAGAATCAAAATGGCTTTTTAATGAACCGGATGATAGGCACTGTTTTAGAGTTGCAGGAATTCCTGCTTTGTCCAGATATTCAAATATTTCATCAGGAAAAATGAAAGTGTATGCCATGGAAGCCAAAACATACAGAGAACTTAAAAACATGGGAGAAGTGACAGATACATTGTTTAATGAAGTAAATAAGCAGCTTCAGATATGGAGTTACGATCCCACCTTACTCACCTCCAATGATTTTGTAGACCCTCTTTCTCTCTATCTAAGCCTGAAAGATGACCCGGATGAACGTGTTCAAATAGAATTGGAAAAGATGCTGGTGGAGGTACTAAAATGATTGGGCTTGATAGGTTCAGTAAATATTTTGAGAACTTCACAGACTGCTATATCGTGATTGGCGGAGCAGCCTGTCATGATTATTTCGATCGAGAAGGATTACCATTTCGGGTAACTGAGGATATCGATATAATTCTGGTGGTGGAGGCGGTAAATGATAAGTTCATAGCTCATTTTTGGGAATTCATAAAAGAAGGAAAGTATGAGCGAAATGAACAGTCGGAAAAACGTCAATATTATCGGTTCATAAATCCGGAAAAGGAAGACTTTCCTGGGCAAGTGGAACTATTCAGCCGTATGCCGGACATTATCAAACCGACTGCTGATACCCGATTTACTATTATTCCAACCGATGAAGACCTCTCCAGTCTCTCGGCTATTCTGATGGATGACGACTACTACCAATTTACACTTGAACAGTGCACAATCGAGGGTGTACTAAACCGTGCAAATGAGTTAGCTCTGATCTGTCTGAAGGTAAAAGCATTCTTGGATTTGAATCAGCGAAAAAAAGAAGGGCAACGTATAGATTCCAAAAATATTAAGAAGCACCGATCTGATGTATTTCGATTGGCAGCTACTTTAACCGGAGAAGATCAAATTGAACTGCCGGAAAGTATTCAGAAAGATATGATCACATTTGTGAGAATTATGGAAGCCAATCCGCCACAAACAAAAGAATTTTTGAAAGCGATGGGTATCTCCATGGTGAGCACGGAACAATTGATTGATCAATTGAAATTTAGTTTTAAGTTGGATAAATCCTTTCATTCCGATAGCTAAATGATTATGGACAGTTGACTCATCAGACAAATAGATCAGTTTTTTTGATGATTTGAGTGACTACCCCGTCATTTCATCGTTGACACGACACTAGATATTTGGTGAAATCTGAACGGCCTCTATCGTTTAACTTATACGTATTAGATAGCAGAAACATGCAGATTGGCCAGAAAAATCATTCTTCATCCTCCTTCTTTTCTTCCGCAATATGGGCGATATCCTCTTCCAAAATCCACCCTTTGGAAACCGCATGTTGAGCCGCTGCGATCGTATCTGTGACCAGCATCATTTCAACCCCCATCTTTTCGAAATCACCGGCCATTTTTAGAACCTTTTTATGACTGGCCGGATCAACATCACGAATATAGACCATTTTGACCCTGCCGGGAAAATCCCGAATCACTTGCAGGTAAATTTCGGCATCATGCTGACCTGAATCACCGATCAGGATAAAAGGGATATCCCGGATGATGTTGAATATTCTTTCAATTTGAACAAGCTTATGTTTAGTGTGGCTTCCGGACAAAAAATACTCCCGGGACAATCCTATATCCCTTAACATCAACGGTCCTTGAGGAAGATGATGAAAGTTCATCAATTCCCGCAAAAAATCGTACAAATTCCATGGAGAGCTCGAGACGTAGAAAAAGGGATTGTTTTCATGCCCCACGAGTCCTTTGGACAGTGCCTGATAAAATGCAGCTACTCCCGGAAAAGGAACCCGTGATTGAGCATTACCCAGGAAAGTGGTTTTCAGCATTTCCCAAAGCCTTGTGGCACCAGTGGGCACGATGGTATCATCGATATCGGAAATGACTCCGAATTCCACATTCTCAGAGGGGACAAAGATATTGCTGTAAACCACCGGAGGGTTTTGGTTTTTGATCACCATGGTTTCCAGTTCTATCCGAACTTTGTGCCATGGATTGTGACCACTGATAGGCTGAGGCAGTTCCATTCTGAATTCATAATACCCTTCCTCGTCGGTGGTCGCCGATTTTTTGATTCCATCAAAAGTTGCTTCCACCGTTGCTTCCGGAATTTTCCATGTCATGAAGCGCTTATACATCTTTTTGAAATTTCGCCACCTGCTATCCTCCAACTGCGAAATGCCGATTCTCCTGTCTTTCAATACTCTTCCAAGAAAAAACAGTTCATTTCTGTTGCCAAATCCCTGATATGGCATGATCATCACTGAACGGATCAAACCAAACTTCTTTCCGATCCACAGCTTTAACATGGACAGTCTGAGCTTTATAGAGTAAAGAACGGTAAGGACTTTCTTCTTTACGTTGGCCATAAGGTTGTTGCTCTTTTAATTTGATACTCCTGCATGGATTGTAGTCCAGTTCAATACCCTGGCAGGACTGCAAAGCTGAATCGCCTTTTATCGGACTTCAGATGAATATCTGCCCATCTACAGCTTAAACTATAAATTCTGCAGGATGAATTGCTATATCAGGAAACTCTTTAATAATTTTCTTATCAAAGGTTACTAATTTGGAATTCAGATCATCAGCCAAAGCTACAAATTCGCAATCATAAGAAGAACATGAAGAATCATAAACAAGGCTTAATACTTGTGTTGAATTAACTTCAAATTCCTTTGATCCCATCAATTGTTCTGCCTCTTCGATAACCTGGAGAGCGATAGTAAAGTCTAAAATATCTGCGCGTAGATACATAGCTAATACATTTCTAAATTCTGACCGCCAAAGTAATGGAGCTATCCAGTCAGCATCTTTTTCCAGGATTTTATACGCCAACTTATCCATATCATTTGGTAACCAGAGACTTGCTATAACATTTGTATCGACTACAATCATGGACGGCCTTTATCAATAGCTTCCTGAATTTGCTCGATAGTTAGAGATCCTTTTGCTTTCTCTTTAAGCTTTTTTGCCCGAGCGATAATTTGATCCGGGTCTCTGCGATGAGATTGAACCATCTTTTTTAAATAGACGATTACTTCACTATTTATACTTCGATGATGAAGCTCAGCCTGACGCTTAAGATTTTCATAAATATCATCCGGAATATCTCGAATTGTAATATTAGTAGGCATAACAATTGACATTAATTTAGTTTCATAATAAAACTAAATTGTCTGGGTATTTATTGCAAACATTTCTTGCAACACACGGAGTACTTTCTCTTCGGCTGAACTGCTGATTGAGCCTGGATTTTTGATCAAACAACTTTTATCTACTGTACGTATTTGATCTAAAACTATCTGCCCTTTATTACCCTGAAATGTAGTCGTGACCCGGGTTGGGTAATTTTTTATTGTAGAAGTCATCGGTGCGATGATTACGGTTTTGATATGCTTATTCATTTCATCGGGTGAAATGACTATGCAGGGGCGCATTTTTCTGATTCTACTTATGAATGGTCCGGTTTTTTAAGGGAGGGATCAAACAGTTAAAAGTTCACTTTCCGCCCTGTGCCCGGCAGCATCAACGGCTGCAATGCGGAATTGCTCACCGGAACCATCTATTTCACAAACAAATGGCCGATCGACTAATACCTGAGGCCGTTGTGAAATAGTGTCTACTACCGTGCTGTCTTTTTCACTTTTCACTTTTCACTTTTCACTTCTCACTTTTCACTCCCAATCATTCCCATCAGTGCAGAAGCAGATGCAAAAAAGGATACATCCGCTACACCGTGCAGCATCCCCTCAAAAAATCTAAATTCTTTTTAAATATGTCCCCATCCTCCAAAGCCTTTCCATGGGACCCATTCTGTACCTTGTAAAGTACCACTTGCTGAACCACACCTGAATCGCAAACAGTACGATTGCAATCGGAAGCACCATAATAGGAGAAAGTTTACCGTAAAGTCCGAATCCATAACCGGAGAAAATGGTGGTGCAAATGACAGATTGCATCAGGTAGTTCGTCAATGCCATTCTGCCGACAGGCGCAAATTGGCTCAACCTACTTCCCTCACCGGCTTTTTGGATCATTTTCAGAATCAATCCCACATAAGCAAAACAGAGAAACGGAGTGCCGAGGAAAAATGCAATGATTTGCAGGAAATACCAGTAATTAAAGAATATTAAATCAACATATTTATAGGTAATCGCATAGAAAATGGAAAAGGGCAAACCAATCAGCATATTCCGTTTCCAATTGCGGATAAAATAATCCCTGAATGCCTGAGGATTATCCAGAATGCCTTTGCGACCGATGAACAGCCCGAAAAGAAAGATGGCGAGAATATACGCTAAACCTGCCGGCGATAAGAGCATGCCCAGCCATACGAAACTTCGCTCCTCACCCCGGTAAGCCATTATTTCAGAATAAGAGCCTGATTCGTGTACATCGTAACCTCTTTGAGTCAATTCTGCATATTCCAACTCTTGCTGCACAAACCCTTCAGTAATGCCTTCGGCGACATCCGGGATGTTCATGGCAAACATAACCAACAACATGAGAACAGCAAATAAGAGTATCATTCCGCCCACTAATATACCCATCCACACTTTGATGGTTTTATCCTTTCGTTTAAAAAATAACATGAGAAGGAATCCGCCAATGGCATATGGAACCAGAATATCTCCAGACCATAACAACCAGGCATGAAGAAAACCAATGAAAAAAAGCAATCCCATTCTCCTTAAAAAAACCGGATAGAACGACATCTCTTTC
The DNA here is from genome assembly GCA_007123715.1 of Balneolaceae bacterium. GTDB lineage: Bacteria > Bacteroidota > Rhodothermia > Balneolales > Balneolaceae > Rhodohalobacter. The sequence goes on from SKKO01000237.1 coordinate 6,664, forward strand.
AGCTTGAGGCGCTGTGCGAAAATGTAAAACCCGATCCCAAACAGAAAGGAGAAGAGTGTGATGAATTTACCCTCAAAGAAAACATGTATAAATGAGGCAGCCAGTTGATTGTACCACTCTTGAAATTGCCCTGTATCTGTGATTAATGAGAACAAGGGATGGGCAAACAGTTGAAGGTTTACAACCAGAATACCGAAAAGAGCAATACCTCTGAGTATATCAAGATCAATAATTCTTTTGGATTGAGGAATAGGAGCCGGGTGGTCTACAGGTTGCATATTCGTTTGATATCGGTTCAGATAAGGTCTATGATAAAATATATTTAACTATCGATAAACTCCGCTACCAGCCTTCTAAACTCTTCAGGTTTTTCAATGAAAGGAAAATGACCGGCCTGACCGATAATCACCAGCTCTGAGTGTGGCAGTATTTCTTCGAGCTTGCGGTCCGATTCCAGCGGAATGGCCTCGATCTCACCCCGGATGATCAATACGGGAACCTGAAGGCCCTCCAGTTGCGGCAGCAGCGAATGTGGTTCTTCACGTGGTGATAGGTATGGGAGAAGTTCTTGCGTCTTGAAAAAGTTTTCTGAAAGGTTTAGATGAAGTTTATTTACATCGGATGTGTCGTAAAAGGATGGACGGAAATGAAGCTGAAAGAACCTCTCATATAGGGTGATATCACGGCTGCCAGCTTCGATCTCTTTTTGAAGCGGTTCCAGGTGAGCCATGTTTTGCCGCTCGAAGATGCGGGTAAAATTTTCACCCATTAACTCATCAAATTCCGGAGAAGCCGGCATGCTGTTGCATAAGATGAGCGAGCTCAGGTTTTCCGGAAAGGTTGTGGCGTAATGCATGGCGAGAATACCGCCCCATGAATGACCCATCAGATGAAAGGAATCAAACCCAAGTTCTTGCCGAAGGGCTTCAATATCTTCAATCAGCAATGCAAGTGAAAATGATGCTGAGTCCAGGTCAACCGATGAACGCCCCATTCCCCGCAGATCGAAGAGTACGAGTTTCAACTCCTCCGAAAGGGGTTCAAGATGAGGCAGAAAATAATCATGGCTGAACCCCGGTCCGCCGTGAAGCAGTATCAGCGGCTCACCCTCTCCACTTACGTTCACATACAGTTCTGTTCCGTTAATGGGTAATGTTCCGTCATAACGGATATCCCCTCTCTGAGTGCAACCGGAAATGGAAACTAAGACAACTGACATTATCAGAAAACAATAACGATGTTTTCTGGCTGGGGTCGAAGAATCTTCATTCATCTTGTGTAAAACTACGTTTATAATTCTTTAAAAAATGTGTACACACGGCAACTTCGAAGAAAGACTCGTTAAGCCTTTACACATATTTCGAATTCACGTTATTAATGTAATTTCAAATAAAACCTGCAAAGTTCCAAAGGTGATCGTCCATATTTACTTTCTGAGGGGGCACTGGCATTCACTTCACTCATACTCGCAACCCGCTTCCTCAAAGGATTTAGCCGCTCATTATTTTTCGAGTTAGCGCTCATTTTCTCACTTCGTGTACAAAAAATGAGCTCCATGTAGTGGAATTTATTTTTTGAAGTCATAAAATATTGTTATTCAATAATTAGGCAATTCTGAAAGTGGAAAAGGCTATAAGTGAGTTATTCTTCGGCCTTGAAACTGTTGGCGGGAAC
>SKKO01000383.1 GCA_007123715.1 Balneolaceae bacterium
ATCTCGCAGAAAAATCATTGCAATTGTGCAAACCAGGAAAAAAAGTTCATTCTGGTGACCATATTGGCTGGATCGGCAATGATGAAGAAAACGGCAACTGGCCTCCCCATTTGCATCTGCAAATCAGTTTGCAAGATCCAGGCACAGCTGACATGCCCGGTGTGGTTTCGGAAAATGAGCTGAATAAGGCTATCAAACAATTTCCCGATCCACGTATTCTGCTAGGAAAATTTTTAGAAAAATAATTACCCCTTTTATGGACTATCCGAAACTTGTCCGGCTTAGAAAAGAGCTGCATCAACACCCTGAGTTGTCCGGACAGGAAAAATGGACCTCTGCCCGGATTATCAGCGAGCTGCAAATATTCAACCCGGGCCAGCTGATGGAAAATCTTGGTGGTTTTGGCGTGGCAGCCATTTTTATACCGGAAAATGGCCGCTTTGATAAAACCATCCTGTTTCGAGCGGAACTGGATGCCCTCCCATTACATGAAAGTTGGGATCTGCCTCACAGTTCGAAAAATAGTGGTGTAATGCATGCCTGCGGCCACGACGGACACATGGCTATATTATTAGGACTTGCAAAAAAGATCAGAAAAAAAACATTCTCTGATAAAAGATATATTCTGCTGTTCCAGCCCTCTGAAGAGACCGGCCGGGGTTCCGGACAACTATTGCATGATGATCGCTTTAAAGACCTCCGGATTGATTGCGGGTATGCCCTTCATAACCTTCCCGGTTACCGCGAAAATACGGTATACATAAAATATGGCACGTTTGCCTGTGCATCAGCCGGATTTGAAATCGTCTTTAAAGGAAAAGCGAGTCATGCAGCGTACCCTGAACAGGGTGTAAATCCTGCACTGACAGTAGCCGGATTTATCCGGGAAATAAGTCACGAACTGTCACATTTTTTTGAAGATGATTCGAATGGCAAGCATACATTCACATTTATTAAAATGGGCGAACCCGCTTTTGGCATGAGTCCGGGTGAAGCTAAAGTCGGGATTACCGTCAGGGCATCCACAGACGAGAAGCTGAAAGAGGCTTTTAAACTGACAGAATCAGCCGTTTCACAATCCGGAAAGTACTTTAAGGGAACAATTACACTATCCCGGAAGGAGCCTTTCACCGCTGTCATCAATCATCAGGATGGAGTGGATAAGGTGAAAAAAGCCACTCAGGAATTGGGTTTACAAATAGAAGAGCTAACTGATCCGTTACCCTGGAGCGAAGATTTTGGTGAGTTTGGGAAAAAATTCCCGGTCACCCTTTTCGGTATCGGGGCCGGAATGAACGGTTCCCCGCTTCACTCCGAAACGTATGATTTTAATGACCGGCTGATTGAAACCGGAATTCACATTTTTGAGAAAATAATGGAACTTGAATGAATCAACAAGTGTCGTGTGAACGGCAAAATAGCATGTGACTTAACCGACATTCTTCGGCAATTGAAATCCGGAACAACACCGGTTATGTTGTGTAAAGGATTCGGAATGTGTGGCCGGATTCAGGTATAAAATGAAAACGCGAGCGCAACGGCATACACAACCCGAAATACGGATCCCGCTTCCCGTATTCCGCAAAAATCAAAACTAAAAAAAATATATGAAACCCCAATTTCTTCAGCCGTCAACCATTGAATTGAATGCACGTGCACTTCAAAACAATATCCGTTTTTTGAAGAGAGTAGCCGGTGATACTGTCAGAATTTCCTCCGTGATAAAAGGAAATGCATACGGACATGGAATTGCATCTTTTCTTCCGATCGCTGAAAAAGCAGGAATGGATCATTTCTCGGTCTTTAGCGCAAATGAAGCGCTTATTGCAATAAGGCATAAAAGAAAAAAAGAGACCCGCGTGATGATCATGGGAATGGTGCGGGATGAAGAAATGGAATGGGTAATAGAAAATGGAGTTGAATTTTATGTGTTTGAGGAAGCCCGTTTACAGGCAGCGGCCCGGGTGGCAAAAAAAATGGGGAAAAAGGCTTTGATCCATCTTCAAATTGAAACCGGTATGAACCGGACAGGATTTGAGGAGGAAAATTGGGAAGAAACATTCAAAAAAGTAAAAGCCGATGAAAGCTGTTTCTCTTTGGAAGGGATTTGTACACATTATGCAGGTGCAGAGTCGGCAGCCAACTACTTCAGGATCCTGAATCAGGATAAACAGTTTCAAAAAGCTAGAGTACTTGCTGAGAAAATTTTGGGCAAAAATCAGATTTCCCACGCGTCCAGTTCTGCCGCTTTCCTCACACTGCCCGAAAAACATTATGATATGGTACGGATCGGTATTGCACAGTACGGGTTTTGGCCCAGCCGGGAAACATTTATACATCATATCAAATCGGAAAAACTGGAAGAGGGTTACGATCCCCTTCAGCGTGTTTTAAGCTGGAAAAGCGAAATCATGAGTATAAAAGAGGTAAAAAGCGGTGAGTTTATCGGATATGGAAACGTATATCTTGCCGGCCATGATATGACCATTGCAACTGTTCCAATCGGTTATACTCACGGGTTTGGGAGAAATCTCACGAATACCGGGTATGTATTGGTGAGCGGCAAACGCTGCGGAGTGGTTGGCCTTGTAAATATGAATATGATTACCATCAATGTTTCGCACGTCCGTAATGTCAGAAAGGGTGATGAGGTAGTTCTTATCGGAAACCAGGGGCAGGATGAGATTACCGTTGCCAGCTTTGGCGAAATGACCAATAACCTCAATTACGAAGTACTGACAAGGCTTCCGGAGTCTATTCCCAGAATTTGCGCGGATTACAATTGAACGGTTTTGTATCTGTTGAAGTTGATTTTTCTTATTCTCATCATTAAAACGACTTCCGGTACATGAAATCTATACTTACTTTCGCCTTACTAATTCACTGCTTTTGCATGGTGAATGCACAAAATCTGCAGATCAGCCACGATGATTATCTGGATGCCATCGGGTTTGAAGATGAAGGAATCGTGATGAGAAGTATACTGAATGCCGGTTTAAGGGATCGGTTCCCCGATCAGGATGCCGGATTTTATCAACAGCGTTCATCCTTTTTCTCGATGGTGCTGCTGGTGAGTGGGGTGATGCCTTTTCACATTTATGCTCTGCAGGAGAATGGAATAGATATTATCCATGCGATAACCGCGGATGTAAGGCCATTCAGCGAACAATCGCTGCTCGCAGATATTGCTGTTATAGCCGAAGTTATAAACGTTGAAACCGGAAAACCGGATAATGACGGGTTCGACGTAACCGTAACGATCAAAACCGAACAATTGCTGAAAGGTGAAGCCCCGTCAGATACCCTTTATATAAGACAAAGAAATTTATCACGGCTATCCGATAGCACAACCCGTCCCGAAACCGGTAACAGTTACTTATTTTTACTTTCCAGCGGAGTCTATCTATATCAATCGGCGAACTATCTATTTCGTGAAACCGGCGAAGCAGAAGTCAGGCGCCCATACATTGGCAGAGAAAATACGTTTGTCATTTACAGAATATACCCCTTCAGAAACGGCCTTTTGCAATTTTCAAACCATGATTTTGAAGCAGCCAAACGTGATTTGAGCATGACTGACCGGATTTTGAGGCGGTAGGGTTTCGCGAATCCACGTTAGGCCCTGTTCATGTTTCATAACCCGCTACCATTGACAGATTTTTTGAGATGCTGTTTTTGGGCTTGTATCAGCAATTGTTGCCTTATGAACACACCCCTATATCCCCTCTCGAGAGGGGACTTTTTGGACTGTGATCTCTGATAGGGTGTTGCTCCATTTTATGGTAAAATTTGGGGCTATGAGTTACAGATTTGTGTACGTTCTGCACTCAACAGTACCACAGTTCGACATATCCTTCCAAAAACCCCTCGACCCGGTTTCTCAGTTTTCCTGGAATCCTCGCTCGGGGTCTTTTTTCAGAACCTTATCCATCCGTCAGCTAAAGCAGACGGCAATTGTATTGTTTCAGTTTGCTTCACCTTCGATATTCCCAGTAGGGATCCCTTTGGGGCGATATTCAATATTCGATATTCCCAAGAGGGAGATCATTCCACTCTAGTCGGCTCCGTGATACCTCAGCACGTCCAGGATCATCTTATTGGTAAGCATGCGATCATAATTGATCAGCTCATGATCCGGTTTGGGATCGCAGCTTGAAAGTCATCCCGGTACTCTTTGAGGCTGCGAAAAAAAATGCCGGGTGAACGAAATTGCATTATAAAAAGAAATAATCAAACTAATAAAACCAAATCACTGTCCTAAGAATCTATACCACCACAGCAAGAATCCGGTAGAAGAAGGAGTACTCAATCACCCCGGATGACATCCGTCAGCCCGCGGGGAAGTACTCCTTTACTCATGATGAAATTTTCTACTCAAACAGTATGGCACTCTCACCGCCAACAATTGGCAGCGTCAGGCTGGTGGCATCCAGATCGACGGTTAACTCTGTTCCGGGTTGTGGCCATAAGGTGAACTCACGGTCGCTGGAGAAGATCATGAAACCGATTTTTTGTCCTGCAGGAATGATCTGATCATCCGGCTGCAGATCGAAGGTGACGGTGACAAATTCACCAGGAATAAGCGGCTCGCTTTGTGTAATGGATCGATGATTTCTCGGATCAGCCCAGCCCCGGGTAATAATATTATCTGTAATGAGGGTATTTTTTTCTTCAGTCCATGGCAGTGAAACCAGCCAAACGGATAGATTCGCAGCTTCCTTACTGCTCGCCAGTTTGATGGTCACGCTCGGTACACCGGAGATATGAAGATCATCCTTTAGTTCCGGCGTCACATACATCAGGCGATGATCCGTCCACTCTGCTTCTGCAAGAGCGGAGCCTGAGAACGAAACATTGTCAACCAAAGTCTCAACTCCCCGACCTGAAGCTTGAGTTGTTGTAAGGCCACCCCACTCTGGTGCACCCGATGTGAGGTGAAATGTAACATCAGAAGCAGCGGGATTTGGATAATCATCGTAGGGGGTAGGCTGATCCCTTTCATCGCCTTCTCGCGTAATCCAGGCTCGGGGCAGCTCTTCTACACCATTTTCCACATCCAACAGGTATCTGGTAAACCATTTGTTCATCAGCTCAAGAGGGGGTGCACCACCATGTCCGCCCTGGTGAAAATAGATCATGGATGGGACATCCGTCTCTTTCAGAATTTCATAAACCCGGTAGCTGTGTTCTGGCATAACGTTCCAGTCGTTGAAGGCGTGGGCCATAAAGACGGCAGCCTTCACATTTTCTAATTTTAACACATAGTCGCGTCCGGCCCAAAAGTCGTTAAAATCACCGGTTATTCGATCCATGCCCTGTGCCATCTCTGTATCGCGTACGGTTCTGTTATTAAACTCACGTTTAGATTCATCACCGCTGTGGATAAAATCGTATAAAGCATCAATGTCCTCACCCAGATAGCCCCCAGGTGAGCGTACCAGTCCGTTAGAGCGATAATAGTGATAATAAGAGGTATTTGGGGCAATGGGAATTATAGCCTTAAGGCCTTCAACGCCCGTTGTCGCTGCTGCCAGAGGGAGTGTTCCATTGTAGGAGGTTCCCGTCATTCCTACCTTACATTGTGCCCAATAAGCTTCAACGGTTTCATCACCGTCAGGAGTACTGAAACCATTAGCACGACCACACAACCAGTCAATAACCGCTTTCGGAGCCAAAGATTCATTCTCCCCGCCAACGGTAGGAGCTCCCTGTGAAAGCCCGGTTCCGGGAGATGTGGAGTGAACCACAATGAATCCTCTTGGAACCCATGTGTTTATTTGCGAATTCGATATAATCGGTCGCTCACCTCTTCGCTGAACATCGGGGCCGGGTTTACGCTCAGGTGGTGTTTCTCCCACCTCATGGCGCACATCCCAGAAAAAATCATAGGGAGGCTGGGCCGTGCCTGCATAATAAGGGCTTGTTTCATAGATAACAGGTAATTTTAAATTACCTCCTTCAGTTTGAGCCGGTCGTGTTACGGAAACATGCATCCGGTCGGATTTACCGTCGCCATCTGTGTCGAATTCAGTTTCCACCCAGAGATCATGCCGGATCCATTTTTCAGGGTTTTCAAATTCGGAGATGATTTGAGCCTGTCCATCCTCAATTAAGGGAACTGTTAAAGAATCTGTTTGTGCTTTGGCATTCAGGCCTGTAAAAAACAGAAAAGCCAAAAGGGTCAGCATTGTTGCCGACTTATGGAAACTGTTCATTTCTAATATTTATAGTTATGGTTACATTTTGCTCTCAAAGAGGCCTTAGGTTAAAAAATGTAATGAATAGTATTCTGAGCTCAACCAATATGTTTGGAATGTTTCAAAATTCCCTATTCAACCAACCCATTAGGGATTGGGATGTTAGTCATGTTACTGAAATGAATCAAATGTTTAAATGGAATCACCATTCAATCAAAAAATAGAAAATGGGGATGTCTGTAATGTTAAGAAAATGCGATTAATGTTTCGTGATGGAAGTTTGTTAAAATTGGGACGTGAGTAATGTGAGGGATATGGTTTCGATGTTTTCGAGTTCCCAATTCAATCAAAACGTATCCAATTGATGTGTATGGAGAATTGGAACTGAACCCATTACAATGGCAAACCAACCCGGTGCTATAAACGGTTGCAACGGTTAAAAGACAAAAAGGAGAGAGCCGATTATCTTCGTTGGTCGCCCCAACACATGCCAATTTCTGTAAAAAAACTATTTCCTGATTCTAAGATTGAATAAATCCTATTCTCTAAGGATTTAGGTTATTTTGCACCCCCCCGGTACTTCAATTCGTGCCCCTTAGTTTAGGTTCTGTATATTGTTAGTGTGTGCCGAGAGCTGTTTTAAAGCCCCTGGATGGAGTTCCTATCAGATCCAGAGCTTTACGAACTCTTTATGATAGAGCTTCATTTAAGGCATATAATCAGCAATGAATAAGCTACCGGCAAGCTATTCAGCTGAAAAAGATAGGGCGTTAGAATCGCACTTGTCAAAGATTGGATGTTTCTGCATTTAGGGCAAAAAAAAGAGCCGGGGTTTAGTCGGCTCTTGTTATTAAAAATCGACCGCTACAGGCGGTTTTTAAACATCACACCACCCTGGCGGGACGGCATGATGAAGGGTCGGAAGTGTCAAAATCAATCAGAAGTGTCTTCCTTTAGGCAGCGGACGGAGTAGCCGTTGGCGCGGTTGCTGTTGGATATATTGGCATTGCTGCTAGAGAAGAGCAGGAACCGAGAGAACGTACCAACTGCGGTACCCGACCAATAGTTGCCGTATAAGCCAACATTGAGGAGCAAACTAGTTCCGCTGCCGCGGAGGCCTGCCACAGGCAGTTTCAGCGGGGAGGCAAAGGCACCGGCTGCATTTTGGTTGCCAACACCCCAGCTAGTGATCTCGTCTTGCCACTCGGTAGCGGTAGGCAACCGGTAGCCAACCGGGCACGGGTTGTTGATACCATCCACACCTTGCCATAGATCGTTGTTTCCAGAACTGAGCCAGTCAGAAGGTGATGTTATGAATTTCCCATCCCAGTCTTTTTCTTTATTGGGCTCAAAAGTGCTGGCAAGGCCGGTGTTATAAATATCACTGGTGCGGAGCTGATGACCATCCGCCGCTCTGCCCCACTGGTAGAGGTCGCCATACTCTCCTACATTGGCAGCGCCCAGGTTACGGTCGAGCCAGCAGCGGCCGTTGGTGCTAGTCACAATTCCATAGGTTAAATCGTTAAATATAAAAGTGACCGGATCACATTTGAAGTTAGCAGTGAGCGTAACATCGGTAGCAGGCATGATATAGTCAAATTCAGCCGATGTGCTGACTTCAACGTCATCTTCATCCGTCCAGTTCACAAAAGTCCAGCCTTCATTTGCAGTTGCCTTTATTGTAGCTTCATCGCCCTCCTTATACTCATCGGCACCGGTAACAGTACCTGCAACTTCATGATTCACAGCCAGGGCAAGCGTGTAGAATACGCATTCACCAAGAAGCATGTAGTCAACCTCGAAATACGCCGGGGGGCCCGATCCGGCGACCTTGACTTCGAAAACCCATGTATCACCTGCTTCCCATTCCGGATCAAGGTCAAACGTAAACTCTTGCCAGTCAACTGCTGCTACTGTGCCATCAAAGTCCTTGATGGATTCATCGCCCACCAGCACATCGGCAATGGCTTCGGTGCTCTTTACCCTGAGCACAAACTCGGTAAGCGTATTGTAATATTCAATCTCAACTGTTTTTTCAAATGGGTTTCTGCGATTACTCCACTCAATGGTCTTCGATTCGCTTACTACATGATATACATCAGCATCCGGATCGATACACGTAACC
>SKKO01000073.1 GCA_007123715.1 Balneolaceae bacterium
TAGATCGTTAAATTTGTTGGTGTAAATGTTACATTATTTAAAACCAAAATTTCATCATTTGATTGAAATTTACTCAACATTGCGGTTGGTGGTACCTTAACAAGTAAACTGGCCTTTGTTATTGAAATAACCTTGCTAAGACTGAATGTGATTGCAATAAAATCACTGGCTTTAATGCTGTTGTGGGTATCACCTGTGAGCAGGCTCTTATCAGATTTTTTCTTGTTACACGGTTTAGTTTTTGCATGAGAATAAAAATTTTTATTTGTCAGTAAATCAAGATCCATTACTCTTAAGCCAAAAAATGTCAGCTTGCCCTCTGCCTGCTGGATAAATGCATCCCATTTTCTTACGTTTGAATCCCCTTCAAGTGTAAATTCGTCAATTATTGCTGATTCAAGATCAAATGCTTGTGCAAAGATGAATAAAGAAGTGAACACACTTATAAAAAAAGCAAGTAGAATTCTTTTTAAACTCATAAAATTATTCAGTTTAAAGTCTCTCAAGTTCTTTCAAAAAGATATATCTCATCTGTAAAGAACCCCATATGTTTTTAATATCTGAAGAAATAGAATCTTCTGAGAAGAGTATAATTCTGATTAGGTGATAAGGGTATTCCCTAATTGATGATAGCCGTTAGGGAAAGTTGACTGAGCAAATTACCGATAAATCAGAAATTTCCTGCAGCGGGGCAGAGTTGGCACAATTGATCTGTTTCTCTTGCCACAAGATCAAAATTTACGGTGAGTTCATCATCAGCTTTAACAAGGCCCATTAAAGCGGTTGGAGGTTCTACGTTAAAGTCAGTCATGCGAATCGTAGTTTTACCGATTGCTCTAACTTTAGCAGGCTCAAGATAATATGCTTTTGTGAGAAACTGAATGTCTCGGGTATTTCCGGCTACGGTTAAAGAGCCTTTAACCATAATTTCAAATGCGCCGTCATTTAATTCCGGTGATCCGATAAGATCGGCACTATCGAAAATAAATATAATCTCAGGAAAATCTTTTGATTTTAGGGCATCCTGTAAATCGCGGTTCATCCTACTGCGGCCGCACTCAAATCCATCGACCCGGATTTCCACCTGCAGGAAAACACGTTCTTGCAGGTTTTGTGAAAACTCTACCGGACCGGTATTCTCAAATAGAGTGGCTTCACCAAAATATTGGTTAGCCTGGCATTCGAACTCGTTGATGTTTGAACGCCCTTCAATCCAAAGTTTGCTAACTTCTTCCGGGACATACGTTATGTATTGTGCTGAAATAACAGCTCCCGGGCTTAGTTTTAAAACTAACAAAATGAGTGCAAAAAATACTAACCGGGAGTAGTACTTCATTCTTGGATATAAGATCTGGCTAATTTTTATTGTCTAGCTAATGTAACATCGAATATAATCTGAATCTCATCGGCTGCGCGCACAGTTCCCAGAAGGGCTGTGGGTGGATCAATATCAAAATCAGTCATCAGCATATCCTGGGTTCCGGTAAAGCGAAGTGTACCGTTGTTGTTAAGATAGGTATCAACAGTAAGGTTTACAGTATTCTCGACACCTGCCGCAGTAATCGTACCCTCAGCTTTGATTACAGCTTTCTCATTTTGATGCTCGATTTCATGAATCTGATTGAGCCTGAATGTAACATGTGGAAACTCATCACCTTTTAAATAATTCCTTAGATTACTGGTGAGGCGTCCGGTATCAGTGTCAATTCCAGCCACTGCTATAGTGATATCTAAGGATGAAAAGCTCTCAGTTGTGAAATTTTCAAGGGTAAGTTCCTCAACATCTGTTAAAATCAATGTGGCTTTAATATCAGTTGCATCGGCTTCCCATTTTCTTAAATTGGAATCCCCGTCAATTTTAAATTCAGCGACATCTGAAAGGACAAATGTTAAATCCTGCGCTATTGCAGGTGAGAAAACAAAAGTGAGTGCCACTAAGATGGCAATAATATTTTTTGAGTACATAATTTATCTAAGTTTAAAAATGCAGGGTTATACTATATAACCCTGCAAGATAAAATTTATTTGGTTGAATTAGAAACTAATCACAGCTTCCAGCATTAGTCCACTGAATTGAGCTCCATCAAAGATTGTGCCACTGTTAAAACCGTCATAAGTTTGCTTAACATATTCAACTTTTGCAAGTACATTTTTGGTAAGGAACCATCCTCCGCCAATGTTTATTCTGTCTATGTCAACGCTTTCGCCAGCGGCAGTATCACCTGATACTTTATTATACCTTGCTCCCGCATAAATGTTCTCACTTGTGCCAAATCTGTAGAGAAGTTCTGCGCCAACCTGTGTGAATGTACGGGAATCGGGTTCTGCCTGCGCTTTGCCGCTTGCAACTTCATAGACTCCGAAGAACTCAAGTCCTTTGAATTTCACAAATGGGTTGATCATAATAGCTGTCAGTTCATTTGCAAATCCCGGATCAAACCGAGGAGTCCTGAATTCGCCGGGGTTGTTCGTGAGAATGTTATAATATCTAGAACCGGCTCTGTCACCGGCATATAAAAAGCTTCTGTTCGACTGGCCGGTTGTATATATGGATCCAGTAACCCGTACTCTTAAATCTTCATTGATCTGGCTGTCATATCCAAGTTTTCCTACCAATGAAACTTTAGTTTCGAGCTGGTTTTCAGGTGCGAGTCTTACACTTTGATTCAGTTTACCATTGGTTAAACCTACCATTGCCAGAAATCCATTGCTTCTGTACAATATTTCACCACCAACTTCGGTAGTAAAAGCATCCATGATATAGTTGCCGACAAACGGGTTAAAGATGGTTTGAGCGTTGTCGCTTCTTCTGAAATGGGCATCTCCATAGTTGATTTCCATATGCCCTATTTTGATGGTAAACTTATCCATCAATTCTTCTGCAAAGCCGTCCTGTATAAAATCGAGCCGGTCTATTTGCAAATATCCGCCTTTTACATAAGGCTGGGCATGATGTCTTGAAGACAGGTAGGTTCTCAAATGCATTCTTAAGCCTCTGTGCAGCTGAACATCTATATCCAGGTTGGATGTGGCCAGGTTAAAATTGGGGCCGATATTAAATATATTACTCATAATGGGGTTGCCTTCTGGATCGGTACCGGTTCTGAAAGGGCCTGCATTCTCATGGTCCAGTGCCTGGAACTGTAAGGTATTGGAACCGCCTAATCGAACTTTAACGCCGTCGAATTCCGGCCCTTCTTCTTTCGGGGCTTCAAAAATATTCAGGCCTGTCTGGTCTGGGGCACGGAAGTATTGAAGGTCTCTGTTATCCTGAGCGTTTGCGTCCGAATTCCAGACAGTCAATGAGAGGAGAAGGACAATAAGAGTTGTTAATAGTGTTTTCATGTTACTCGTGTTTAGTAGTTGTTGTTAATAATTTTTTTATAAGTGACGGTTTTTTAATTAAGGTATAGAGGTCTTTAATCGACAGGACTAATATTGGAAGAACCTCACAATAAATTAAGAGGGAATACTCCTAATAATTAATTAGGGGATTCCCCTGAACGGAATAAGGTAAATACTGATCTGGATTCGTAGAAAAGCCTACATGGAGAGATATAATGAATGATTTGAATGAAAAAATTTTATAACTATAGTCTTATCTATAAGGAAGTAATACAATAAGATAGGAGTATTCAATTCTAAAGTTTCAGAAAGTCAGGATACCCTGCTCAATGGATGTCAGTTTCCCCGGGTTAATTTTTAGAACTTCCTTCAACCCACCGTACGGCATGCCGCATTAACTCGTTTGCAGTATCAAGCTGCAGTTTGTCTTTAATATTTGCCCGATGGGATTCGACGGTTTTGACAGAAATATGGAGTTTTTTGCCGATTTCTTTTGTAGACAGTCCTTTGCCGGTTAGTTCAAAAACTTCGAGTTCACGGTCGCTGAGCTGGTCGAGGGGATTGTCACTTTTGGCAACATTGCCTGATGCAAGTTTCATGATCATCTTTGCACCAATCTTATCGCTCAGATAAATACCCCCATTCAAAATTTGCCGCAATGCACTTACCAGTGTCTCGGCAGCTTCGAGTTTCATCAGGTAGCCTTTTGCTCCGGCTCTGAGAGCCCGTTCGGCATACAACTCTTCGTCGTGGCGAGATACGATCAGGATTTTTAAATCCGGTTTTTGATGCAGGATATTCTTTACCAGTTCTATTCCATTCATTCCGGGAAGTGAAATATCCACAACGGCAGCATCCGGTTTTTTGTCAATAATTTCACCAAGTGCTATTTCAGCACTGTCTGCCTGCCCGCAAACTTCAAACCCCATTTCTTTTTCAATGGTCATTGCGAGGCCTTTGCGCATCAAAGGGTGATCATCAACAATATAAATTTGTTTGTTAGTAGCCATTAAGGTATAAAAATTTAATACGGTATTGGTTAGGGTTCTAAAATTCTGAAAGGTGACCCGACGGTTAGTAATGTAACAATTATTGCGGCACCTCCCATACTGCTATTTTCAATATCGAGGTTTGCACCAATTAACCTGGAACGGAATTTCATAATTCGAACTCCAAGCCCTTTTTTCTGATCCCAGTTTTCTGAAAAACCAGACCCATTATCTTCGATTTTAAGTATAAGCTTGGTTTCATTGTTCTCCATACTAACGATTACTCTGGACGCATTGCCATGTTTAACGGCATTACTTGTGGCCTCCTGAACGATCCGATAGAGATGCGTTAGTCCTGTAGGGTCATCAAAATGTACATTCATAATATTTTCAAGTGTACATTCAATATTAAACAGGCGTTCTGCATTTGAGGTCATGCGGGATATGGCGGTGGCAAGTCCGCTGCTATCCAGTTCTACGGGAATAAGGTTTCGAGACAGGTTACGGGCATATTCATCAGCCTCTTTCACAAGTGCTGTAATTTCTTCTACTTCACTGGCCAGAGGGTGGTCTTCGTCCCTAAGGTTACCCGCAATGTTTTTATTGATCAGGGAAATGCCGGTCAACATTTGACCAAGGCCATCATGAAGATCCTGTCCAATTCTGTGCCGCTCATATTCGCTGATTCTAAGTACTTCCTGCTCGAGACGGCGCTGTTCGGTTATATCCCTGATTATACCTGTATAGAGGCGCTGGTTGTTTACGTTTACTTCACTTACTGCAAGGTACATCGGAAAAGTTGAGTCATCTTTCCTTTTACCGGTAACGTCACGGCCTATGCCGATAATTTTCTGTTTTCCGGTTGAATGATAATTTTTCATATAACCATCATGTTCCCTTTGGTAAGGCTGTGGCATCAGAATTTTTACATTTTTTCCGGTAACCTCAGATGCGGAATATTGAAAAAGCTTCTCAGCGGCTTTATTAAAAGAACGAATTAAACCATGGTCATCTATTGTGATGATCGCATCAACTGTTGTATTTAGAATACTGCTTGCGCGAGCTTCGCTTTCCCTGAGTTTTTGCTCAATTAAAAATTGTCCTTCCTTATTCCGTGCAAGTTTTTCGGCAAAAGAAAGACGTACATCGAGGAGCATCTCATCAAACAAGGGTTCAAGGATGTATTGATCAATATCAGCATCCAGGAGTGTATAAATGTAACCGATCTCATCAGGATTGAGAATAGCGTAAATTGTATACCTGCGGCCGTGTTCCCTGGCTCTGACCCGCCTGCAAAATTTGATAGCATCTTCAGAATAGTCGCTTAGAATGATCAGGGAAAAATTTTTCTGATTAAGATGTTCGAGTGCCAGTTCTCCTGGTTTTTCGACAACAAAAAAATGGTTTCTTTTACGCAGAGCATCAGAAATTATTTTTTTTGATTCTTCTTTTACACCGGCAATAAGTGTGTTCATTCAGACTGGTTTCCTATTTACGATTTTCATGTATGAATCTAATAAAACCTTATATTTAAAGAGCAATTCGTTACGTTTTTTAATATTAAAGTTATCGGGTATTTAAAAATCCGTAAACATTCAGGAATTGAATTCTTCTGTCCCGTCTTTCCATTCAATCAGGGTGTTTGTCCCTTTTTGGAAATGATTTTTACTTCTGATCCAGCTGCCATTCTGAAGAATTCGGGTAAAACCTCTTTCGAGGGGCTCAATTGGGTTTCGTTTATCAAGCTGATGGTTCACATGAGCAAGCTGCACAGATTTGCAATCGACAAACCGTTCATATCTTGTTTGCATACGCTCTTTAGTTTGCTCAAGATATTGATAATTAATGTTAATTTTATTTGCAGGATTTTTATTTATTAATAAACCGGAGGCTATATTCACAATGGCTTTTTTATCCATCACTGTCTGAATTACAGAATTTCGTAACGAGTGTGATAAACTATTCAGTTGAGCGTATTGAAACCTTAGTTTTTCCTGTACAACCAACAGGGAATGGGATTGTTTTAGTCTGTTCACATACTCCTGAAAATCCCTGATCTTTTGCCGGATATTTGATACGAGTGAGTTTGTATAATCATCTACTAAATATTTCATTTCATTTATGTCGGGTGTGGCAAGGATTACAGCCTGGGTGGGGGTTGCAGCTCTGGCGTCGGCTGTAAAATCAGAGATACTGAAATCTACTTCATGACCCACAGCACTTATGACCGGAATGGAGCAATTAAATATTGCCCTTGCTACTATTTCTTCATTAAATGGCCACAAATCTTCAAGTGAACCGCCGCCGCGCCCAATTATAATGAGATCTACCGGATTTGGTGAAGAATGAAAGTATTCAATGGCTTCTGTGAGTTCTCCGGCTGCATTTAATCCCTGAACACTTGCATGGTGTAAATATAGTGTTGCAACGGGCCATCGCTGCTCAAATGTGGAGCGAATATCCTGAAACGCAGCACCGGTTGCTGATGTGATTACGCCAATATGTTCAGGAAAAGGAGGTATTTGTTTTTTGTGCCTGCTGTCAAATAATCCCTCACCCTCCAGTTTTTGTTTTAGCTCCTCAAATTTTTGTTGAAGCCGTCCTGCTCCGGCCTGCTGAACAAGGGTTACGATCATTTGGTAGCGTCCGTGCGGAGCATAAACCTGAATGTCTCCGCCCAAAACAACCTGCTGGCCGTCACGCAGTTCGGTTTCAAGCCTTTGTGCCGTATTTCTCCAGATAACGCAGGGTAATTGGGCATCGTCATCTTTCACGGTAAAATAATAGTGCCCGTTCCTGCTTTGGTTCAGGTTACTGATTTCACCCTCCACAAGGATATCCCGGAAATTTGATTCCAGTATATGCTTGATTTTTTGGGTGAACTCTGAAACCGATGGAATATTAAATCTGAATGGTATCTGTTTAGTCATTGATAGAAAATCCTGGTTTTTTTAACTAAAAACCAATTACAATTCCTTCATCCAGAAAATCATTTGTTTGGGAGATTCATCCTCTTCATTTATATCTTTCCAAGTATAATACGTCCGAAATTCAGGATGTTTTTTATAACCAAATTTTTCCCAGACCGGATCCAGCGGACGGTAACCCTTTGGTCTCAGAGGATGATCATCCGGTCTTTGTACAGCACAAAAACAGATAGTATGGAAATTGCCAAGATTCCTTGCATGTTTTTCTCTGCTGGTCATAAAGCTGGAGTAAATTCCGCGCCCCCTGTAATCAGGTAATAAAATTGATTCCCCGCAATAAAATATGTTTCCGGGATCCATTCCATTGTCAATAAAAGGCTTTTTAAACTCTGAGGATTCATCAGCAAGAGGAAGGGCGGTAGATGCTCCGATTAAATCTTTACCAACAAAAACCAGAATGGCGATGCTTTTCGGAGATTTTACATACACCGACAGATATTTTTTTTCATATTCTATTGAGCCATCGTAGATATAAGGGAATTCCCTGAAAACCTGAATCCTCAGGGATGCAAGAGGAGCGATGTAAGGTCCAATTTCACTACCATTTAATTTCAAAATATTTAGCGGTGCGAACTTTTCCATTTTATCTGACAATTTAATTCAATCGGGAGAGTTTGTAAAAAAAAATATGGTTATCGTAGTCTGTTCTTCAGTAAAAAATAAATGTAAACAGAACCGGAGATAAAGAAGGAAAAATGTGTGGAAGATATGTATTAAAAGCTGCCATCGATGAATTAAAAAAAAAGTATGGTGCCGTTCCGGATGGCGTATTTGAGTTTTCCCCAAACTATAATGCTGCTCCTTCTCATCAGCTGCCTGTCGTAATCGGGCATAATGAAGGCCGCAAAATCTCTGTTATGCGTTGGGGGCTGGTGCCGTTCTGGGCTGAAAGTCCGAAAACGGGTTACTCCATGATTAACGCGAGAGCTGAGACATTGCATAAAAAACGGTCTTTTAGCAAGCCACTTGAATCACAGCGCTGCATTGTTCCTGCAAACGGATTCTATGAGTGGAAAAAAACCGATTCAGGAAAAGTGCCTCATTACATTACCACACATGATGGAAACCTGATGAATTTTGCAGGACTTTATGAAATCTGGCGTGGGAAAGATGGGGAGAAAATACCAAGTTTCACAATTATTACAACCGGTGCGAATAAAAAGATTATGGAATTACATGACCGTATGCCGGCTATGCTTCTTTCGGAAGAGTTCGATATCTGGTTAAACCCTCACGAACAAAATACAGGCCATCTTCGGGATTTACTGCGCCCCTGGCCGGAGGATGGTATCCAGTATTACAGGGTTGAGACCACGGTTAATAACGTGCGCAATTCTGGTGCTGAACTGATTGAGCCTTACAGAGATCTTTTTGGGTAAAATGCACAGAAAGTGCCCAATCCTGTTCTCTGTTGGCATGTATTTGTACGGGAATGAGATCAGGGATCATGTTAGGTTAGATCAGGAACGATGATTACACCGGGCTTTCTAAATAATCTGGAATTGTGGTTTTGATGCCTGTTTTAAGCAGGTTTGGGGTTCCCAGAATTTAAAAATAGCGAAATAAAATCAGGCCAATTTCGGCAGAGTTATCTTATGCCCTTGGATGAAACTGTTTATGAACCTGGTGAAGAAGTGTACGGTCTACATGTGTGTATATTTCAGTTGTGATAATGGAAGTATGTCCAAGCATCTCTTGTACAGCACGCAAATCGGCACCGCCCTCGAGCAGATGAGTGGCAAATGAATGGCGAAAAATATGCGGATATACTTTTTTTTGTATTCCAGCTTTTTGTGCGTATTTATTTACAACATTCCATACACTCATCCGGGTGAGCGGACCGCCCCGCTGGTTTAAAAATAACTTATTTTTACTTTTACCCGGATATTTTGAGTCTAAAAAAACATCTCTGGCGGTCTCAATATAATGTTCAAGAGCCTGCTGTGCAATTTCGCCAATCGGTACCAGACGTTCTTTGTTGCCTTTGCCGATAACCCTGATAAATCCTATCTCGAAAAAAAGCCGGTCGGGTTCAAGATCGGTTAATTCGCTAACCCTCATTCCGCTCGCATAGAGTGTTTCAATGATTGCTGCGTCCCGTATGCCTGCGTAAGTGGTGCGGTCGGCCGAGGAAATAATTTTTTCAATTTCATAAAACTGAAGAACTTCAGGGAGCTTGTGGGCTTTTTTCGGGAGTTCAACGAGTTCAGCGGGATTAGCTTCCGTAATGCCTTCCGCCACGGTAAACTCATGAAAACTGCGTATACTGGAAATATTCCTGGCAATGGTACTCACAGCCAATTCCATCTCCGTTAATTCGTTCAGGTAGGTTTCAATGTGCGTGAGTGTAACACCGGCAAGATTATTTATTTTCAATATCCTGGATACGAAACCGAGATATCGTAGGAGATCATTTTTATAAGATTGCAGAGAATTTTTTGAGAGGCCTTTTTCAAAACCGGCAAATTGTAAATACTGCTTCAGCTCTTTTTCAAAAGCGGCCATTTGCTATCAATTTTGTTCTTCTGAGGGCGTTGTCTCTTTTAGTATTTCCCTGTCATTACCGCCAGGTGCAGCTATTATCTCTTTTTTATCGTCGGGATATTCAATACGGCTGTGATAAACGCCTTTAAGAATTCTGAGGAATGATTCTTTGATAACCTGAATTTGCCTGAATGTAAGCGGACAGTTACTTAGTTGGTTATCACGAATATGTTCATCGACAATCCTGTCAATCTGGTTTTCAAGTTTAATGTAGGATGTATCTTTCATGGATCGGCAGGAGGCTTCCACACCATCTGCGAGTAGTAAAATTCCCTGTTCCATAGTGAAGGGAATCGGCCCGTCGTAACGGAAGTCTTCTTCCTGAATATTTTCAACTGAGTTTTCCAAGGCTTTGTTATGAAAATATTTAATGAGGGATGTTCCGTGGTGGGTCTCGATCATGTCAATGATGATTTGCGGCAGGTTAAATTCCCTGGCAATTTTCACACCTTCGCTTACGTGTGATTTTATCACGAGTGCACTCATTCTCGGTTTTAGTTTGTCGTGATCATTCACCTTGCTCTGATTTTCAATAAAATATGTTGGTTTCACCATTTTGCCGATATCGTGATACATTGCCCCAACACGGCAAAGTAATCCATTGGCGCCAATTTCCATGGCTGCCGACTCTGAAAGATTAGCGACTTGCAGGCTGTGGTGGAATGTGCCCGGTGCTGTACCCATGAGTTCTTTCATTAGGGGCAGGTTTGTATCAGCAAGTTCCAGAAGCGTAAAATCTGTAGTGATTTTGAATAATTTTTCAAATAACAGGATGAGAGGATAGGTAAACAAAATGAATACCGAATTCACACCGATAAAAAAGAGATCGGTGAAAAACTTTTCCCATCCGGTATATCTTGCAAGCCCGAAACCGGCGATAACAAGCATGTATGATACGAAAACGATACCGGGTGTTATAAAAAAGAATTGCGACCGTTTCTTTATATCTCTTACCGAGAAAACTCCAAGTGAACACGCTGCAATGGTTGCGACCATGTATTCGAAATTGTAATCGTGAATCATACCTGTGATAATTGCAAGGGAAACCACAGCCATGAGGCCAACTCTCGAGTCAAAAATAATGGTGAGAATGATTGGGGCAATTGCAATCGGTACGATGTAACTGTTTACGTTATCAAATGGATAAACAATAGCACTTGATAGAGTGACAATGGTTAGCGCAAGGAATACCAGCAGAAACATAGATGGGTGCTGGTATATCTGTTTCCTGTACAGATATAGATAGAAGAAAAACATTAATGTAGCTATCACGATAATCAGTGATTCGCCGAAATAGCGAAGCCAGCGTTCAAGCTCGGTGGCCGTTAATGCACGAGCTTCGGCAAGGCTTCTGAGTTCATTGGCAGTTTCCTCTGTTACAATATCTCCGCGGCGCACAATGATCTGCCCCTGATCAACAGCTCCTTTAGTTACTGAGATATTCGACAGCAATTCCTGGACCCGGGCTTCGGTTGCATTTGCATTGTAAATGAAATTTGGCCGGATAACTTCCCTGAATATCTGGTATGCTGCAGCGGCCACATCAGGCATAAAAACCCTGTTCAAATGTAAAATGGCAAAATCTGATATTTCAACAGGAGCACGGACATTTTCTATGGATGTAGTTCTCTCAGTTATTTGGCGCAGGTTCCGAATAGTAATATCATTTGTTTCGATAGTGGATTTTTCACGGTCTATCATTCCGCCAAGTAAAAGCCGGTCAATAATATCGTCAAGTTGTGTTCTAATTTGAAATACAGCAGTGCGTCTTTCAGGCTGATCATTCAGCAGCACTGTTGCATAGTTATCCAGCAAGGTAGTCCAGGCGTCATTATCGAGCCGTAAATTGGAAAGTTCTTTTTCCCGTATATATTGAATACTGTCAGCCGGGGCAGTAGATTCTTCATTTTGGGCTGCACGGCGCCATTGCAGATAACTGTCCAGTACAGGCTGAAGAGAACGATAAATAAGATCGAGATTATCCTCAATTTCCAAATCAACGTCATTGTTAACATGAAAAATTGGCGGGGTTTGACTTCGAATTTCATCTCTCTCGCGGGTGAGTTCTTCCGCGGTTTTTAAGATCGAAAATGTAAAGGGTGCTGTCAGGTCATCAGTACGCCAGGGTTCACCAACAGAATAGCTTGCTACGGGCTGGAACGTGGTTTGCGGAAGTGAAATAATGACCAGGGAGAGAAATGATACAAGTATCAGGCCAATATAAATTCTGTTCTTTTTCCGATCCTTTTCCTGTTGCTCCCGGATTTTATTTGCACCTAATCCCGGAACAGATTCAGTTTTTTTTTGGCCTAAACCAATTTTTTTGAGAAAGCTCATAGTGGTTATTCAGTAATGCCGGAATCGTTTTTGATTCAAACGTATATGACAAAAGTATAAAAATGTATTGCCATTAATGAAAGGTATTCGGGAATTAGATTTAATTTGATGTGTCAACAATCGTTATTCTCCAATCATAGACTTAAAATCGTCTTCACTTAAAATATTGATATTTAGTTTTTTGGCCTTTTCAAGTTTGCTTCCGGCTGAATCTCCGGTTAGTAAAAAATCAGTGTTTTTACTGACAGAAGATGAGGTAGAACCACCGTGCTTATCAATAAGTGCTTTTACTTCGTTTCTTGTATATGATGGTAACGTACCGGTTAACACGAATGTTTTTCCCTCAAGAGAAGAAGATATAGCTACCGTTTTGTTTTGTTGAAATGAGATACCTGCTTCTTTCAGGCGTTTAATCAGGTTCACATTTTGTTCGTTGGAAAAAAATGCATGAACCGACCCGGCAATTTTTGGCCCGATAGAATCAATAGCCGTCATTTCTTCAATTCCGGTCGACATTAGAAGGTCGAGGGTTCCGAAATGTTCAGCGAGGTCTTTTGCAACTGTTTTCCCGACAAAGCGGATTCCAAGTGCATAGATAACTCGTTCAAGCGGTTGTGTTTTACTTTTTTCAATGGCATCTATTAAATTTTGCGCGCTTTTTTCTGCCATACGCTCCAGTGGAATCAGGTTTTCTTTTCGAAGTGAGTAAAGGTCGGCAAAATTTGTTATCAAACCTTCACCGATTAATTGTTCAACAACAGCTTCACCAAGACCTTCTATATCCATTGCATCACGTGATGCAAAATGTTTAATCCGTTCGCGTATTTGAGGAGGGCACTCCGGATTAATACAGCGCCAGGCTACTTCCTGATCCGATTTTATGAGCTTTTCATTGCATGCCGGGCAATTTTCCGGCATTCGGAAAGGCTCCGGACGTCGGTCGCGTCCAGGATTTACGACACTAACTACCTGCGGTATGATTTCTCCCGCCTTTTCAACCACTACAGTATCTCCGGGGCGGATATCTTTTCGAATAATTTCATCCTCATTATGAAGGGATGCCCGTTTTACAGTTGTACCGGCAAGTAATACAGGTTTTAATTCAGCTACTGGAGTGATTTTGCCTAATCTGCCAACCTGAAGCGAAATTGATTCCAGTATGGTTGTTGCCTGTTCCGCTTCGAACTTATAGGCGATGGCCCAGCGCGGTGATTTTGAAGTACTGCCAAGTTCTTCATAATAGCGTTCTTCGTTAACTTTTACCACGACGCCATCGGTTTCGAAAGGCAGAGTTGCACGAAGGCTGTCCCACTCTTCAATCACTTCAAGCACTTCATCGACGGATGAGCGAACTTTAAAGTGTTCACAAACCGGTAAACCGAAATTCTGGAGCACATTCATTTTTTGGGCGTGGGTTCGATTGGTATCATTTTCTTCAAGTAGCAAATCAAATGCATAGAAACGGATGGGCCTGCGAGCAACTTCACGTGAATTCTGCATTTTCAGTGATCCTGCAGTAGAATTTCGCGGATTTGCAAATAAGGTAAGCCCCTGTTGCTCACGAAACTCGTTCAGCCTTACAAAGGCTTCCTTTTCCATATACGCCTCACCACGAACTTCAACAATGGAAGGGTATGTGCCATCCAAAGTGAGCGGGATATCCTCAAGTGTTTTAATATTTTGTGTGATATCATCTCCGCGCTGACCATCACCTCTTGTGGCACCAATTGCTAAATTACCATTTTCATATCGCAGGCGAATGGACGCACCGTCAAATTTCAATTCGATCGCATAACTGAAATCATTGTGGCCGAGAATATCTTTAATCCTGCGGTCAAAATCCCTGAGTTCACCTTCGTTATATGTGTTGTTCAGGCTCAACATGGCTTGTGGATGTTCCACTGTTGGAAATGCACCTGAAGGATCACCTCCAACCCGTTTTGTCGGAGAATCATCCGTTGCGAGGTTGAACTTTTGCTCAAGGACATCTAACTCTTCAAGTGCCTCATCAAATTCCTTGTCGCTAATGAACGGCTGGGCATCGTTGTAATAAGCCTGGTTTGCCCTGTTAAGTAAATCGCGGAGTTCCTCTACACGCTTTTCAGCTGAAAATTTGTCCATTTTAAAAAGAATGGTTGTTTAAAATGAAGGTCTCAGAATAACACTGTCTGGTTCTGCAACCCCATCCGGGAGTTCAAATGATACAGGTGTGGCCCATTTTTGGTCTGAAATAAAAAAACTCCTTGTCAGTTCCAATGCGTTCTCTTCATCATTAAAAAAATCATCATGAAAATTATGAATAAGGTGCCCGTTTTTGAACAAAAGCATATTTGAATAGTTCCCCCTGATTCTAACTGTATCGGTAAATTCAAACTCAAGAGCGGAACCTTGTTCTATCCAATATGGATCAAGTCTTGGTTTAAGATCACTCCAAACCCGAACTGGGTCAAGCCTTTCATAAGCAGCATATACCGTAATATAGAGTTGCTCATCAAGTGTGCTGACAACCTGCTGTTCTATATTATTGTCCGTGGGGTCTTCCAGGTCTAAAGTCAGTGCTCCGCGTGCGGCTTGATTACCTGTTGTTGAGATGGGTTCTGTTTCAGTGTTTCCGGAGCCAATAACTTCGAAGGCGTATAAAATATAAATTCCCGCAGCTGCAATGACTGCCAGAATGATCAGGCTGATGAGCCATGCCGGGATTTTATTCTTATCGTGTGAAATTTTTTGTCCCACATTTGCCCAGTCAACATTTTTTAGTGATGGTTCTTCGATCGGTTTTAGAATTGCCGCCGGTTTGCCCCGATCGTCATCAGCTTTTGAAAATTCTTCTTTCCGGGAATCAACTTCAGGTTTAATCTCTTTTTCAGAAATTGTGAGGGGCTCATTTTTATCCTGAGCAGGTTTTTCGAGGTTTTCTGTTTTTGAAAAAAGATCTTTTTTGGCTGCTGAGCCTGGTGATTCTTTAAGTTCTACCTTTTCATGGTTTTCAGGTTCTAACTGTGATTGTTCCGGCTCTTCTTTTTTTGCCAGTGCCCGGTATCCCTGCAAAAGCAAATGATTATAGTTTCCTGTTTCAAACTGATCCAGGGCTCTTATCATGATATCATCTTCTATTTTTAAAGCTCTTCCATAGCTTCTGACAAAACTTCGAATATAGGTTTTACCCTCATCCTGCTTAGTAAAAATAGAATCGTTTTCTATGGTTTGCAGTGTAGAAACCGGGATTTTTGTTGAATACTGGATATCCTGAATGGTTAATCCGAGGTGGCTTCTAATTGTAGCAAGATCTTTTCCTATTGAAGGCATAAAAAGAAAATGAGAGTTATACTGTTAAAAATATTCGATTGAGCAGAACAGAATGTAAAGATAAGAGAAAATAAATGCTTCTTTTCTGTAAGATATCACATTTTTGGGGTTCATACATATATGATTCCCGTAAGAAAACTAATCAGTCAATTTGCAGACATCGTTTTTCCTGTTACCTGTGTTTGTTGTGGTTGTGCAGCAGCAAGCGAAAATAAATATATTTGTGACTGGTGTGAAAACGAGCGTTTTGAATATGCACATCCGGAACAGGGGGATATTTTACCGGATATCGTTCAGACACAATTCTCACTATGGAACTTTGATAAGGGAGGCTATCTGCAGCAAATGCTTCACGACTTAAAGTACAATAACCTAAAAGAGGTTGGAGTAGAGCTTGGCTATATACTTGGAAAAAAATTTATCCGGAGCTGTTCTGTTAACTCTATATCTCACATTGAAAATAAGAAACCGGTAATTGTGCCGATTCCGCTGCACCAGTCGAAACAACGGAAAAGGGGTTTTAACCAAGCCAGGGCAATTGGTATGGGGATTCAACGTGCAACAAATTGGGAAATTATAGATATGGGTACTATTCTACGGGTAAAAAACACAAAGACTCAGACCGGGTTGAATCTGGCACAGAGATCGGATAACCTGAAAAGCGCCTTTAAACTTGTACATGAGAACTGGATAAAAGAGGTTATACCTGTAATTGCAGATGACGTTTTTACGACAGGAGCCACGACGTTTGAGTTGGCAAAAACTCTTGCCGATCATGGCTCCGGAAAATCCGTAATTTTGACTGTTGCCAAGGCATAGAAGAACCCGATGCATGAAGTGAAAGTATCATTTTAATTGAAATGAGCCTATCTTTAACTGCTATGAATTCGAAGCGATCCCATTCCATAAATATTCTTGAAACTCCTTTTTCAACGGTAACTTCAAGCGGACACTGGTTCCATGCTACAAGGGAGACCGTAAAAGATTATGTGCCGGGTTTAATGAAAATTTATTCATTCGAAGATCTCATTGCCAAAGCGGTAAGCTGGATCGATTCAGCTGACTCACTTGCAATGGTTTTTTTCTTTATACTTGCTTTTCTGGTGAATCCCTGGATAGCGGCAGGTGTTGCATTCGCTTTTCATTACTTTTGGTATCATCATAAAAGTGCATTTATCAATATTGCAACAACACCGTTTTTGTATTTTATCAACAGGGATTTTTTCCAGCTATTAACGGCTGCCGTTGCGCTCAGTTTTATGGGCATATCGGGGATGTATTTGGCTGTTGCTCTGGGAATCTTACTCTTCTTTCTTTTCAAAATCGGACTTCTGAGGAGATTGTGGGATAAGCTTGATTCCAACCGGGAAAAAAGTGGATTGCCGCTGAATGACCGTGTTCTGAAGATGGTTTTAGTCCGGTATTCTATATACCAGAATATACCGCCAAAAGAAATCGAAAAACTAGACAGGCATGTTCAGCAGTCTATCATTGATTACAACCGGAAGAAGAAGAAGAAATGAGCGAGATTCGATTACTGATTGCAAGACACGGGGAAACCGATTTCAATAAAAATGGACTGATGCAGGGCAGAGGTATTGATGCACCGCTTAATGATAGGGGAATAAAGCAGGCGAAAAAACTTGCCTCCTATTTAAAAAATTATGAAACCGACCTTCTTGTCAGCAGCAATCTAAAGCGGGCGATTCAAACAGCGAGCTATTACAGTGAATCTAAAGGAATCTCATTAATGAAATCGTCAGCTCTAGACGAAATGGACTTTGGTGATTTTGAGGGCAGATCTTACGATGACGTAATTACGGAACTGGCATACATTGACAAGGCGTGGAGGCGGGGAGAAATAGAGAAGAAGATCCCTGGCGGGGAATCCCCATTGAGTGTTTATGAGAGGGCAAGTACAGCAATTCTAACCATGATAAAAGAACAAGAACACGGTTTGATCACATTAGTGATACACGGCAGGTTGATGAGGATTTTGTTCTCAGAATGGTTAGGGTTTGGCATCAAAAATATGCATCAGATTGAACACGAGAATGGTGCAGTAAATCAATTTGTTTACAAAAATGGTTCATTTAGTGTGGTATATCTAAACAAAACTACGCATTTAAATGGTGTATAGAGAAGTGATAAAAATAGAATTGAATTATTGAAAAATGAGTGATAAAGTCAGAAATATGTTTGCCGACATTGCGGATGATTACGATCGCATAAACGGAATTTTATCTCTTGGTGTACACAATGCCTGGAGAAAAAAAGCGGTATTGATAAGCGGCGCAAAACCGGGCGACAGGGTCCTGGATTGTGCAACCGGCACCGGTGATCTTGCCATTGAATTCAAAAATACCGTAGGACATGAAGGTTATGTGCTTGGTACTGATTTTTGTAAAGAAATGATTGAACATGCGCCTGCCAAAGCCGACAAGAAAAAACTTGTTGTAGAGTTTGAAGTGGCTGATGCCATGAATTTGCCATACGAAGAGAACTCTTTTGATGTTGCAAGTATCGCTTTTGGAATTCGGAATGTGGATAACCCTCTAGAGTGCCTGCGTGAAATGGCACGGGTGGTGAAACCCGGGGGGCGTGTGGTGGTACTGGAATTTGGACAACCCACAGGGATCGTTGGGCTGCCATTCCGGTTTTACAGCAAGCATGTAATGCCGGCTGTGGGCGGATTTATCAGTGGAAATCGCGAGGCTTATACATATTTACCCGAAACCAGCGCAGCATTTCCGGCAGGAGAGAAGTTTCTTGATTTGATGGATGAAGCAGGTGTGTTTAATGAAAGTGAAGCTGAAAAGCTTACAGGTGGCATTGCTTATATTTATACAGGTACTGTAAAGTAATTTAAATATGTTATACCGGGAGTTTAGTGAATTTCGGAGTTTTTGAACTTTATGGTATTGATTTATTAATCACGCAGATAATTTTTACCGGATACTATATTAAAAAAAACTACTGCCTGTGATTCTTTTCGATACTAAGGAGCATTACACCGAAAATTTCAGACAATTATTTCTTGTCTTAGATCTGCTTGATTAATGAAAATGTCGTTGGGTGGCTCACTTTTCTTGTCTCAGATTTGACGTAAGAATTAGTATCTTATCATTCTTTAACGGTATAGATTGAATGAATCCAGAGCTGCCGAGTCGTTATAATACGGCAATTCATTAAACATATCGGTACATGAAAATTTTTCCAAAAAAATAACTGCCAAAAATGAAAATCGAAGAAATCAAAAAACTCCTGCCTCACCGCTATCCGTTTTTGTTGGTAGACCGGGTTCTTGAGGTTGAAGATGACCGGATTGTGACGATTAAAAATGTTACTGTAAATGAAGAATTTTTCAACGGCCATTTTCCCGGGGCTCCCATCATGCCGGGAGTATTGCAAGTTGAAGCTTTGGCTCAAAGCGGCTGCATCATGCTGATGAAAGCAATGGTTAAAGACCCTGATAAGTCACTGATTGTCTTTACCGGAATAAAAAATGCCAAATTCAGGCAGCAAGTGGTTCCGGGAGACCAGCTCAGAATGGAAGTAAAACTTTCAAATATGAGACGCAACTTTGTAACCATGGAAGGAGTAGCTACAGTTGATGGCAAGGTTGCCTGTGAACTGGAGGCATCTGCAGCGATAGTAACAAGGGAGTAATTATGAGTACACAGGGCAAAGATTCCAGGCCGGATAAAGTAACCACTCAAACTGTGGTGGAAATGAAAAATAGTGGTGAGAAAATCAGCATGCTTACGGCATATGATTACACCATGGCTGGAATCATAGATTCTGCCGGAATTGATGTGATTTTAGTGGGTGATTCAGCGAGCAATGTTATGGCCGGATTTGATACAACTGTTCCGATGACTCTCGACCATATGATTTATCACACTTCCTGTGTGGTTCGGGCTGTTAAACGTGCTCTTGTAATTGCCGATCTGCCATTTATGACCTATCAGGTAACAGCAAAAGAAGCGCTGATTAATGCCGGAAGAATGATGAAGGAAGCCGGAGCCCATGCTGTGAAACTGGAAGGTGGAAAAACGATAACAGACACCGTACGTAAAATCGTGGATGCTGGAATACCGGTTATGGGCCACCTTGGGCTGACTCCGCAAAGCATTTATAAATTCGGAACATACAAGGTTCGGGCTAAGGATGAGAAAGAAGCTGATCAGCTTTTAAAAGATGCAAAAAAACTGGAAGAGGCCGGGGTATTTTCAATTGTTCTGGAGAAAATTCCAAGTAAACTTGCAAAAAGGGTAACGGATTCGGTATCTGTACCTACTATAGGAATCGGGGCAGGCTCAAACTGTGACGGACAGGTATTGGTATTGCATGATATGCTTGGCCTCAACAAGGATTTTTCTCCACGTTTTCTTCGCAGGTATGCAGACCTTCACGAAATGATGAGTGGCGCGGTGAGCCGTTATATTATCGATGTAAAGTCTGGTGATTTTCCAAACGAGAATGAACAGTATAATTGAAAGTGATATCTGAGAAGGGAAATGGCAATCCGCAGAGGTAAGATATTCTGAGTGTGAATCTCCAAGCGCTTATAGGAGTCTGGAATTACCGGGTCTGGCACCAGGATTTTTCCGAAAATGTTAAAATTTATCATTGGTTTGTTCTCTTCTCACAAAAAGAAAAATAAGTTTTTGTAATGTCGAATCACATGAAACCATTAATTCTGGTTTGTAACGATGATGGAATTTTTTCACCGGGAATTAAAGCCCTTGCAGAAGTATCGGCCGAATTTGGCGATGTTGAAATAATAGCACCTGATCGACAGCAGAGTGCTGTTGGGCATGCGATTACCATTCAAACACCACTTCGCGTTCGTGCATTTCGGATTGACAATCGTTTTAATGGCCAGGCTGTATCCGGCACACCGGCCGATTCCATCAAACTGGCTCACAATCAGCTCTTAAACAGGAAGCCAGACCTGGTAGTGAGCGGAATTAACCATGGCAGTAATGCAGGAATCAACATTCTCTATTCCGGTACGGTAAGTGCTGCTACAGAGGGAACCATTCTCGGTTACCCCTCCATTGCAATTTCCTGCACTGATTTTGAAGAACAGGCTGATCTCAGTGGTTGCAAAGATGCTGCCCGGAAAGTTATTGGCTATGTTCTTAACCACGGATTGCCGCGCGGAGTTACCCTGAACCTCAATGCCCCGGCCGGATCCTTGAAAGGGATTAAATGGGTTCGTCAGGCAAACAGCCGTTATATTGAAGAGTTTGAAGGAAGAATAGATCCCCATAACAGATCTTATTACTGGATGACCGGAAAATTCCAGATGCTGGATGATGGTGAAAACAATGACATTACCGCACTTGAAAAAGGTTATGCATCCCTTACGCCTATTCAGTACGACTTGACCGCATATTCGCTGCTGAACGAGTTAAAAGATATTGAGTTATAGTTTGTTGGTCATTTATTGTAACTAATCATTGACTCTTTACAGCCCATTCTTTTGGAGGTTTAAAACCAAATTCTTCCAGAATATATCCACTTTTGGTTTTCTCTCATTGTTTACCTGGATTTCAATCTGTTCGAGATGGCTGATTGAAAGAGTTTTTAAATGTTTGCCCCATTTTGCACTTTCAACAGTTACAAAAGAATCGTTGATCCCCTCAATTTGAAAAATAAGCTGATTTTGAAGCCGATAAATTGGATTTAAAGGTTCTTTGGTTCCTTTTCCTACCGCGGCGCTATATGAGAAATATGAAACATGATCGGCATCAGGAGTGTTGGGATTGAATTCGGTTATGACATACTCACGGGTTAATTGTTCCACAGCAGCAACCGCATCACTCTTGTGGCCGGGATAAATGCTTTCACCGAACCAGTCAACGAGTTCACCAACTTTTTCCTTGAGGGTTTCAGGTGTGTTTAATACCAATTCTGCCAGGCTGGTTCCGCGATGAGGCGCTGCTATTGTTGTGAGCGATACTACAGAGCCGGCGATATTCAATTTAGAAAGAGCGTAACGCATATCAAGCCCACCCATACTGTGTGCGATCACGTTCATTTTCTCATAGCCGTACTGAGATTTAAGTTTATGGATCACTTCAGCCCATTGTTCAGCCCGGATTTCAATAGTGGCATAGGGAACGATATTCGGTGCGAATGCGTGGATTCCGTAACCCCTAAGCCTCATACTTGAATGATGTAAAGGTGAGGGTGTAATAAGCATCGAGAAACCGCCGTATCCGTGGCACATCAAAACAGGATAATTCAATGCTATGATATCAGGTTGTGGAAACTCTGTAAGCTCAAGTTTTTTTAAATATTTTTTGGGTTCAATCCATTTCATAAATCACCAGTTAATTATGAATATTTTGCAGCAACGGGTCGGTATTAATAAAAAGGGAACGGTGCACTTTGTTATTCACTATCACATGAATACGCAGGTTACGGTCGGGAAATTCCACTTGGCCGATTGTTTTAGCGTTATATGGTAAAAGTTCTTGGTGAAGCTGGTAATGGAAGGAAGTTTTGGAAAAATCACGCGGCACCCGTATCGAATAAATATCTCTGGAGAATGTTGAATCGACCTGCACGGATCGAATCCGGATATATGATTGAGGCACCAGAAACTCATTAAAAGTCAGGGAAATCAGCGAGTCGATCTGAGCAGGTGAGGAGATAAGGGTTCTTTGCGGTGGCTCCGCTTTCCATAATAACAGAACAGCTGCTATACATGAAAAAAAGAGAAGGACAGCTGCAACAGTCTTTTTCTTGTACTTTTTATTTTTTTCGGTTGGTTCCAATTGAATTTTTACGAATTGTTTGGTTGAGTCTTCGCGGACTTGTACTTTTTTATTCTGTAATGACTAGTCATAATGGGATTTAATATCCGAAACATTCCTGAAACCCCGTAAGAAGAAATTTTAATTCTTATCAATAAATAATAATCAGATGGCTTACCATTTTAAAATCATATCAACCAAAAAAGAAATTGATCTGTTTCACAGTTTCCCATTTCAAATTTATGAGAATTATCCCAATTGGATACCACCGTTTCGGTTTGAAATTGAAAAAATTTTTGATCCGCTGAAAAATCCATTCTTTCAAAATGGAGAATGTGAGCGCTATCTGATGTTTGACGATGACAGGCTTGTGGCCCGCTTTGCGGTAATGAATCATTCTGAAAAAGACGCTGTATTTGATCCTAAAATGGGTGGATTTGGATTCCTAGAGATGGTTCATGATCAGGGGGTAGCCGATAATTTGATGCGATTTGTGAAAGATTGGCATTCAAAAAGGGGATATAAAGCCTTTCGTGGCCCTGTACATTTTGGCGAAAATAACAACTATTGGGGATTACTGATTGAAAATTTTGACGAGCCGCCCATTTATGGAATGTTTTATCATCCTCCTTATTACAGAACACTTCTCGAAAATACAGGAGCCTTAAAATTGGACGACCACTGGAGCTATAAACGGGAATTTGCCACACCTCTGCCCGAAAGGCTGGTAAAAATCACAGATCGTATCGAAAGCCGCCCCGGTGTAGTGCTTCGCCCAATTGATATGAAAAACCTTAAACAGGACGCTGAGTTTATAAGGACGATCTATAACCAGGCATGGAGCGAGCAGGATATAGCAGACAGGGAGCATGAATTTACAGAACTAACCCGCGAAACGGTAAACAGCATGCTAAAGCAGTTGAAACAAGTCATGATTCCCGATAGTGTACTTATTGCGTTTATAAACGGTGAACCGGCCTCATTTATCGTATGTATACCCGACCTGAACGAAATATCAGCCGAGACAAATGGGATGCTTAAATGGTGGCACTTGCCAAAAATCCTGAGGATTAAGAAAAAAGCCACACGACTTCGTAGTATTGTTTTCGGAACCATTCCCAAATACCGTAAACTTGGAATAGAAGCCCTTGTTTTTGTACGCGGGATACAAATGACCCACAAAGCGGCACCACAGCTCGATTATCTTGAAGGAGTATGGGTAAGCGAAAAAAACTGGCTGATGCAGCGAAGCCTGGAAGCGCTGGGGTGCTATCATCATAAAACGCACCGGACTTTTCGATGGAATGTTTAAATGAATAAAAGACTTCGGAAGTCTTTTTTTCTATTGTTTAATGTGGGTTAAAAATATGGATAGTTCAGCAATACAGTTAATAAGATATTTCAAATTTGCGGCAGAGTGATTTGCTTACTGACCTGAAATGACTTTACATGAATCGGAACAAGGGAGATTTTAATGTATAGATTCAATACCATACAGATTTAAAATTTTTGACAAATAGAAATTTCATTCATTCAACACACTCAATGATTCTCTTAAACGTATGATCATATCGGACTTTACAAATTCTTCCATATCAATACTCGATACGTTGATTGATTCATTTATGACAGAATTACATCAATTAATTGAGTTTTTGCCACGATTATTGGCTGCATTATTCGTAGCGATAATCATTTATTATATCGGAAAAGTTCTTGCCAAAGGGGTAATTCAAATTTTAAGGAGAAGCAAGATGCCGGAGACCTATCACGCCTTTTTTAATAATCTGATAAAAGGGCTGGCATTCTTTTTTGGCCTTGTTACCTTTCTCAATTTAATAGGTTATAGTACGCTTGCAGCGAGCCTGGTTGCGGGTGGCGGTCTTACGGCTGTAATGCTTGGATTTGCATTCAAAGATATTGGCGAAAATTTTCTTGCCGGATTTTTTCTTGCATTCAGCAGGCCATTTTCAAATGATGATATTATTGAAACAGGGGGGATTACCGGCAGGGTGAAAAGTATTCAGCTGCGCCATTCACATATCCGAACTGCCGATGGATGTGATGTCTTTATTCCCAGTGCACAGTTGTTCACAAAACCGTTACATAATTACACGCTTGATGGTTTGCGTCGTGGCGGATTTACGATTGGCATAGATTACGCAGA
>SKKO01000105.1 GCA_007123715.1 Balneolaceae bacterium
CGGGATATTCCGGAGTGTTACGGGCGGCTGTTGGGAGCGGACAAATTTTAAGTGGAAACAATTCTGAGGCTTTGCTGAATATTGCGGGCATTCACCGGGAAGCACTGGTTGATACCGGACTGAGCTATATCAGGCGAAGTAACGAATATGGCCGGCATTATTTTTTAACAAACCTCTATGGTGAAGCTGTTGATGGATGGATACCACTTGCCGGACATGCCGAAACCGTTGTTATTTTTGATCCCCTAACAGAAAAAGCAGGCAAGGCAATGAAACGTATGGGAACAGAGGGGTCTGTGGAAATATATATGCAAATGAAGCCCGGCGAATCGCGAATCATCAGAACATACAAAGAATCTGCCCCGGAATTCCCTATCTGGTCATATCACCAGCCAACAGGTGAGCAGTACGAATTAAACGGCAGCTGGCAGATTGAATTTAAAAAAGGAGGCCCGGCTCTGCCCTCTCCGGTTATTACCGAAAGGCTTGTATCCTGGACAAATTTCAGCGGTGATGCAGAACGGTTTGCCGGCACAGCAACATACAGCCTGAAATTTGATTTACCGGACAAACCGGCCTCTTCCTGGAAACTCAGCCTCGGGCGGGTTGCTGAGAGTGCACGGGTCATTATCAACGGCCAGCCGGCCGGGTCGGTATGGGCACATCCATTCGAGCTTATTATTCCGGAAGAACAACTGAAAATCGGTGAAAACGAGCTTGAAATTCATGTAACCAACCTGATGATCAACAGAATCATCGATATGGACCGCCGCGGAATCCGGTGGCAAAAATTTTATGACATCAATATGGTGGATATCAATTATCAGCCGTTTGATGCCTCCGGATGGCAGCCGATGGAATCGGGTTTGCTGGGACCGGTCACATTAACCCCATTATCCATTTTTGAATTACCTGAATTCGATTAACCCGGATTCAAATAAAAATAAATCGATCTGTGATACAAATCTGTACTTAATCATATATTAATAAAATATGGCAAAACCATTTCTGGAAAGGCTGGATGCGCGCCTTGATACAATCGATGAATTTGAGAGGGAGCCGGTACCCAAAAAGAATTTAAAAGGCTGGCGCGGCTTTTTGGGAATGTATGCCGGTGAACACACCGCAGGCACCGAATTTGTGATCGGGGCACTGTTTGTTGCCCATGGTGTTTCGGCAATCGATTTGGTACTCGGCCTCATATTAGGCAACCTGCTTGCGGTTTTCAGCTGGGCTTTTTTATGCGCACCGGTCGCCGTTAAAAGCAGGCTCACACTCTATTGGCAGCTCCGCAAAATCTGCGGTGACCGTTTGGCACTCATATACAACATCGTAAATGCCGTAATGTTCTGTTTCCTGGCCGGTGCCATGATTACAGTAGCAGCAACGGCTGTAGGCCTCCCGTTCAATATTCCGATGCCGGGCCTGGATGACTGGCTTCCAACAAGTGTTGGCTGGATCATCACTGTATTTCTGGTTGGAAGTGTGATTACGGTAGTTGCCATTGCCGGGTATGAATATGTAGCCCGTTTCGCCAATATCAGTTTTCCGTGGATGTTCCTCGTGTTTATGGCGGCAGCCATCGCCGTTCTTCCGTCACTGGGTGTGCAATCGGCATCCGACTTCTGGCCGGTGGCCAAAGAAAGAATCTGGACCGGAGTTCCGATTGATGGGATGACACAGTTTACCTTCTGGCATGTTATGTTCTTTGCCTGGTTTGCAAACATGGCCATGCATATCGGAATGTCGGACATGTCGATACTCCGTTATGCCGAAGACTGGAAGATGGGATTCTCATCAGCAGCCGGAATGTTTTTCGGCCATTTCCTGGCGTGGATTGCATCCGGCATCCTGATGGCAGCGGCAGCCGGTGCAGTAGCCCCCGGTGTGATCGCTTTTAACAGTGCCGGAATCGCCGGCGCCATTTGTGTGGTCATAGCCGGATGGACAACCGCCAATCCAACCATCTACCGGGCAGGACTGGCATTCCAGTCTGTAACCCCAAACTGGAAACGGTGGAAAGTGACCTTGTTTACCGGCCTGCTCACAACCGTGATTGCCTGTTTCCCTGCACTCGTTATGAACCTGCTCGATTTTGTGGCCTTATATGGATTGGTGCTGATGCCAATGGGAGCCGTGGTTTTTCTTGATGTGATGTTTTTTGATAAGCTCAAACTGTTGAAGAATTATGCTGAAGAAACCGGATCTCGTTTCAACTGGGCAGCCGGCCTTACATGGTTCCTCACACTCACTTTATGTTTGGTTATTAATTTATATGCCGGGATCGAAATTTTCTTCCTGGGGCTCCCGGGATGGTTTATTGCCGTGCTACTTTATATCAGCCTCAGTACATTAATACAGAGAAAAGGTTAACAGAAATAATTCTTATTAGGTAATCAATGACTAACAACAGAGAACGAAATTATTTAGATGTCATAAAAGAAGGGACTCAAACTGAAAGCACCACAACCGATTACTTCCGGCAGGTTGAAAACAAATGGGACGATAAGATTGCCGGTCAGCTCGATCCTGTGAACCGCCTTGTTTACAGGTCCAATCTATTAGGAATAGACTCATACATTAACAACACCGGTGGCGGCAACACCTCCAGCAAACTGGATGAGAAAGATCCCATTTCAGGTGAAGACGTGAATGTATTATGGGTAAAGGGTTCTGGCGGAGATCTCAGAACTTCAAAAAAAGCAAACTTTGCATCGCTCTATCAGGATAAACTGATTTCATTACAGGAAATATATCACTCATTTGAGAAAAAAGGCCTGAAGTCACCAGCCGAAGATTCGATGGTGCAGATGTACACGCATTGCACTTTTAACCTTAATCCGCGGGCTCCATCCATCGATACACCTTTGCACAGTTTTATCCCACATGCATTTGTAGATCACACTCACCCCGTACCGGTAATTGCCCTTGCAACGGCAGATAACGGCCCGGAGCTGATGCGACAGGTCTATGGCAATGATGTTGCATGGGTTGATTGGATGCGTCCCGGTTTTGAACTCGGTTTGAAGCTGCAGGAAACCATAACAGAAAATCCGGGCATAAAAGGTATCATCCTGGGCGGGCATGGCCTGATCAACTGGGCTGATGATGATAAAGAATGCTACGATATCAGCATTGAGCTAATCAACCGCGCGGCTGCCTTTCTGAATGATCATGAAAAAGGGGAAAATTCGTTTGGCGGATCAACGTTTCAGTCACTGCCAGAGGGAAAAAGACGTGAAATGATTACAGAAATACTTCCCTTCATTCGGGGACAGGTGAGTCAGCAAAACCGGTTTATCGGCACGGTTCAAGATGATGAAGTGACATTGCAATTTATCAATTCAACCGATGCCCCCCGCCTTGCGGAACTGGGAACATCCTGTCCCGACCATTTTTTGAGAACAAAAATCAAACCGTTTTATGTGGACTGGAATCCGCAGGTTGGCAACCCCGAAGACCTGAAAAAAAGCCTCGTGGCCGGATTGGAACAGTACCGAAATGATTACTCTGATTATTATAAAACACACAGCCATAAAGATTCTCCTGCAATGCGGGATCCGAATCCCACCGTGATTTTGATTCCAGGGCTTGGAATGATTACGTGGGGTAAAAATAAAAGTGAGTCGCGCGTCACTGCCGAATTCTATAATGCTGCAATCGGGGTCATGCGCGGAGCAGAATCGGTGAGTTCATACACCGCCCTTCCCAAACAGGAGGCGTATGATATCGAATACTGGGCTCTTGAGGAAGCCAAACTGCAACGGATGCCTCCTGAAAGTGAACTGTCAAGAAAAGTAGTTGCTGTGATCGGTGCCGGCAGCGGTATTGGCAAAGCGCTGGTTTCCCGGCTATTAAAAGATGGTGCAACAGTAGCCGCTGTTGACCTCCACGGAAATAAAGCTAAAGAAACTGCGGAGGAAATTCTGGACAAAATTGGCATGGGGATTGGCGTTGCCGGATCAGGAATCAGCAGTTCGGGTGATGTAATCGGCCTGGAGTGCAATATTACAAATCGTGAATCGGTGCGTAACGCACTCCATCAAATACTCTTCGCTTACGGAGGACTTGATCATGTTGCGATAACGGCCGGATTATACCCAACTCCGGATGAAAAAGGGAACGTACCCGATGAAGCTTGGGACCGTACATTTGCGGTTAACGTAAAAGGAAACTTTATTGTGGCTGATGAAGCCTCCAAAATCTGGAAAGAGCAGGGACTGGACGGTAGTTTGGTCATAACAACAAGTGTGAATGCAGTAGTCCCGAAAGCCGGCAGTATGGCCTACGATACAAGCAAAACGGCAGCAAACCACCTGATCCGGGAGCTGGCCATCGAACTGGCTCCGAAAATCCGGGTAAACGGAGTAGCACCGGCTACCGTGGTAGAAGGCAGCAGCATGTTTCCGCGCGACAGAGTAATGGCATCCCTCAACAAATACGGGATTGCATATACAACTGACGAAGAAACCGAAGAACTTCGCAGCCGTCTGGCTGAATTCTATGCCAACAGAACACTAACAAAAAAACCAATTTCACTCGCCCAGCAAACCGAGGCCATATACCTCCTGCTGAGCTCACGATTCGAAAACACAACCGGCCATATCATCCCCGTAGATGGCGGCCTAACCGATGCATTTATGAGATAACCAACCCTCGTCTGCCAGCT
This sequence comes from Balneolaceae bacterium, assembly GCA_007123715.1. Classification (GTDB taxonomy): domain Bacteria; phylum Bacteroidota; class Rhodothermia; order Balneolales; family Balneolaceae; genus Rhodohalobacter. The sequence continues at coordinate 4,670 of SKKO01000105.1, forward strand.
GCAGTTACCGGCTGACGAATTGAAACACCCAACCCTCGTCTGCCGGTTGCAGTTACCGGCTGACGAATTGAAACACCCAACCATCGTCTGCCAGCTGCAGTTGCCGGCTGACGAATGGATACGAGTTAAATGTTATAATTCAACCTAAATCATATCCACAAAAACCGAACCATTCGACAGACAAAGTGAATTTTTCAGTCGAAGCTTAAACACCAAACCATGATCACATTACTCAAAACCCTCTCCTTCGCCGGCCTGGCCCTCACCGTTGTTCCGGCAATACTGGTATTTACAGGATCCATTCCGTTTGAAATGCACACAAACCTGATGTTTTTTGGGATGATTCTTTGGTTTGGAACCTCACCCTTCTGGATGAAAGAAAAAGAGTTATGAAAATATCTGCTTCACAGATTCAATCGCATAACGAAAATTTACTGCCCCGGCACAAACAGGAACTTGACATGCTGACTAACCTGCTCTCTGATAAAGGGGCAGATGCCGAAGCCGTGGTAAAACGCCTGACGGAATTCCAGGTCGCCATCCCAAGCTGGGCTCTGGGTGCCGGCGGAACCCGTTTCGGGCGTTTTTCCATAGGCGGCGAACCCCGAAACCTGCAGGAAAAGATCGAAGATGTTGGCCTGCTTCATGCTATGAACCGGTCAGGCGGCGCCATTTCGCTGCACATCCCGTGGGATATCCCCTCGGATGCCGCGGCCACCCGGCAACAGGCAGAGGAACTGGGTATCCGGTTCGATGCAGTCAATTCCAACACCTTCCAGGACCAGAAAGGACATAAACACTCATACAAATTCGGGTCACTTTCACATACAAAAGAAGAAGTCCGTAAACAGGCCGTCGATCACAACCTCGAAGTGATCGAATACGGCAAAATGCTGGGTTCCAAAGCCATTACGATCTGGCTTGCGGATGGTTCCAATTTTCCGGGACAACAAAATCTCAGAAAGGCACTCGAACGTACGTACGACTCACTTCGGAACATTTATGCCGAATTGCCGGAAGACTGGAAGATGCTGATCGAATACAAACCGTTCGAACCCAACTTCTATTCGATGGTAATCCCGGATTGGGGAACATCTTTTCTGCTTGCCTCTAAACTGGGAGATCGTGCCAAAACACTGGTAGATCTTGGACATCACCTGCCTAACACCAACATTGAGCAAATTGTAGCCACACTGATGACGGAGGGAAAACTGGGAGGATTTCATTTCAACGATTCAAAATTCGCGGATGATGATCTCACCACAGGCTCCATCAAACCTTATCAGCTGTTTTTGATATTCTGCGAACTGGCTGAAGGAATTGGAAGAGCAGGTGATGATGACTTTTCCAAAATCGACTGGATGATTGATGCCAGCCACAACGTAAAAGATCCGCTCGAAGACCTGCTGCAATCGGTAGAAGCGATTAAAGTTGCATATGCAAAAGCCCTGCTTGTTGACCGGGCTGCACTGGAAGCTGCGCGCGAAGAGAACGATGTGGTCCTTGCTCAGGAAATTATCCAGGATGCCTATGCAACCGATGTGCGTCCGCTTCTGCGCGAAAGCAGGTTTCGAAGAGGTGGGTCGATCGATCCTATTGGCTTATACCGGAAGCTTAACGTTCGCAAAACCCTGATTTCAGAACGCGGTACCGCCGGCACTGCCACAGGATTATAATGTATACTCCGTGTAATCCCGTGTCTCCGTGGCAATCATACCTGTAAGCTTCCAGAATAATGGTTGAAGAAAAATGCAAAAAAAAATCCCGGTAACCGCCATTTTCGACATCGGCAAAACCAACAAAAAGTTTCTCCTTTTTGACGAGGATTTTTCAATCGTACATCAAAATAAAACCCGTTTTAAAGAAATTGAAGACGATGACGGTTATCCCTCTGAGAATCTCAATCAGATTACATCCTGGGTAAAAAACGAGTTTTATGAAACTGTTTCAGGCCAAAAGTTCGAAATCAAAGCACTCAACATTTCAACCTATGGTGCCACACTTGTGCATCTCGGCCGGACGGGCATACCGGTCACCCCGCTGTACAATTACCTGAAGCCCTATCCAGAAGAACTCGCTGAACGTTTCTATTCTGCCTATGGGGGTAAAGAGCCGTTTTCGCTCGAAACCGCCTCACCTCCCATGGGCATGCTCAACTCAGGCCTTCAGCTTTACTGGCTCAAACACCGGAAACCGCACCTCTTTCAAGAAATTGAAACAACATTCCATTTACCGCAATACATTGCATATCTGTTTACCGGCCAGGCAGTTTCAGAGATGACCAGCATCGGCTGCCATACAGCAATGTGGAACTTCGAGAAAAACCGATATCACCGCTGGCTTAAAGAGGAGAGCTTACTCAAATTGCTGCCGCCGGTACAGCCAGCCGGGAAAGTTGAACAGGTTCATTCCAATGATCACACATTTCAATCTGGAATGGGAATACATGACAGCTCCGCGGCCCTGGCCCCTTATCTCGCTTTTTTTGATGAACCATTTATCCAGCTTTCCACCGGCACGTGGAGTATTGCAATGAACCCGTTCAACATCGAACCACTCGGTTTCGAAGAACTGCCCCGCGACTGCCTTCAGTATATCAGTATATTTGGCAAACCGGTTAAAGCTTCCCGTTTCCTGCTTGGCGGGGAGTACGCGCACCAGTTAAAAAAGCTTGGTGAGCACTTTGGTAAAAATCCCTCTCAAATTGATTGCGAACCGGATCCGGTACTCATTCAAAAAATAGTCAACCAACATGATTCATCCGGAAAACTGATATTGGAAAAGGCGGCCGGTTCAGGCCCATACCCGAACAAAAACCCCGGGGAATGGAACCTAAAACAATTTAAAACCTATGAGGAAGCGGCCCACCGGCTTTTGCTTGATCTCGCCTCCATCCAGGCCGATGCCCTGAAACTGGCAGAGGGAAGCAAAACTGTGGATCAAATTATTATCACCGGTGGCTTTGCAAAAAACCATTTTTTCTGCAGATTACTGGCATCGATGATGCCGGGGAAAAAAGTCTACACAGCTGATATCCCGGAAGCCTCCTCACTGGGCGCAGCGGTGGTGATGAACATGAACAACTTATCCGTCGATAAAATTAGAAATAAACTGAAACTCAACCCAACAGAACCATTCCCCGGCCTGAATATCGGGCATTATTCATGGGCAAAGATGTAAAAAAACCTGCCAGCACCCACCGGATCTGGCAGCGTTTTTTTTGGAATCAGGAATGACACATCCGGGGTAACCAACAATTCATAATACTCGAAAATCAATAAAAACATTAAAAACTCACAACTAAAAACTCAAAACTCTAAATGAACATCTCCCTCTTCATCACCTGTTACAACGATACCTTATTCCCCGAAACCGGCAAGGCAGTTGTTTCGGTACTTGAACGGCTGGGTCATTCCATACATTTCCCCATGGAGCAGACCTGCTGCGGACAGATGCACTACAACACCGGCTACCAGGAAGAGACCATTCCTCTTGTTGAGCGGTTTGTGGATCAGTTCGAAGAAGCAGAAGCGGTAGTGATTCCGTCAGCATCCTGTACGGGTATGATCCATGAATTTTATCCCAAAGTGGCGAAACTCTCCGGCAGCCGTGAACTTGAAGAA
>SKKO01000058.1 GCA_007123715.1 Balneolaceae bacterium
AAAAGACAAAGACTTTTTCTTCTTCAGAATTAAAAATTACTTTTGCTAACACCTCAAAATAAAAACCTCCCAAGCCGCATCATAGGTTATTATTAAATAAATCTGCCAATCCAGAACATACTGTTCTTCATCATTGAATTTCGTATCTTTAAGACTTTTAAAATTTTCTGCGATATATCCCATCATGGCCGTTACAGAAACATCGATCAGTTCCAAACAAATACTCGAAGAAGTTAAGAAACGGCGTACGTTTGCCATCATATCACATCCCGATGCCGGAAAAACTACGCTTACGGAGAAACTTCTTTTATATGGGGGTGCCATACACGAAGCGGGTTCTATCCGTCAGCGAAAAGCTGCACGATATGCTGCATCCGACTGGATGGCCATTGAAAAGGAACGCGGTATTTCCGTGACATCTTCCGTTCTTCGATTTGAGAAAGACGGTATCAAATATAACCTGCTCGATACTCCCGGCCACAAAGACTTTTCTGAAGATACGCTGAGAACACTTGTCGCAGCCGATTGCGGGCTGATGGTCATCGACGTGGCCAAAGGAGTGGAAGAACAGACCGAAAAACTGTTTGAGGTCTGTAAACTCAGACAGGTACCGGTTATCACATTTGTGAACAAGTGCGACCGCCCGGGTATGGAACCGCTCGAAGTGCTGAGCAACATCGAAGGCAGGCTCGGTATTGAGGCCATTCCGGCGAACTGGCCGGTAGGATACGGACAAAAATTCCAGGGTATTTATGACATCATTGGCAAAGAGCTCCATCTTTATGAAAAAACCAAACACGGAGCCAAAAAAGCCGAAACCGAAATTTTCTCTCTGGAACAAGGCCTTAAAGAAAGCTCATTATCCCAATCCGAAAAAGATCAGCTTCTTGAAGAAATTATGCTCATTGAGGATATGTATGCCAATATGGATGGCGAGGCATTCCGCAAAGGAGAAGCTTCCCCGGTGTTTTTTGGCTCGGCCCTGAATAATTTCGGACTCGACGTATTTCTCAACTATTTTAAAACACTGGCACCCAGTCCGCAGCCTTATAAAGACGCTGAAGAAAATGAACGGGATCTCGCTGAGCCATTCAGCGGATTTATCTTCAAATTACAGGCAAACATGAATCCGGACCACAGGGACTGTGCCGCATTTGTGAGAATCACATCCGGGCTGTTTCGCCGCGGTCTTGAGGTTATCCATGCCGGAACGGGGAAAAAGGTGAGAATGGCCACCCCGCACACCCTGATGGGTGACGAACGACATATCCTGGAAGAGGCTTTTCCCGGTGATATCGTATCGCTCTTTAATCCGGGATTTTTTACGATCGGTTCCACTCTTCATGCAGAAAAACCAGTTAATTTCAATGTTATTCCTCTGTTTACCCCCGAGCATTTTATGAAGGCCTCAACGAAAGATCCTTTCAAGAGAAAACAACTGCGCGAGGGGTTAAAACAACTCTCCGAAGAAGGAGTGGTTCACGTTTTTGAAGTACCCAACGGGGTTGGCAATGAACTGCTTCTTGGAACCGTAGGAGCTCTGCAGTTTGATGTGGTGACCCACCGGATGCTTGCAGAATACAATGTGGAATTACACCAGCAGCCGGTAACTTATCATGCCGCCCGATGGCTGCCAAACCAGAGCGATATGATCATCGAAAAACTTGTAAACAGTTACTCCACCCACATCACACGCGATATTGAAGGCCATCCGATCGTTCTTTTTGACAGTGCCTATGCACTGGGTCAGGCCGAAGAAAAAGTTGGAGCGGAGAACCTGTTCAAATACAAACAGGATTAACCGAATTGTAATGATCAACGATCCGGAAATATTTTATATGATGATGCAGACTGATTCGTTTAAATGTTATAACCATTTTGGACGAACTAATCACTGGAAATGAAAAAACTTTACTATCTGATCGTTCCTCTTTTCCTGATCTCGTTATCAGCATGCCTGGACTCACCCCCGGCCGAAGGGCCTATTGAGGCAACAGGCGAGTTTGAAGCCCTCTTGAAAAATGTTGAAACCGGCGCACCATTAGAAGATTTTCCGGTTACAATTTTCCTAAAGGTTTCCGGGTTTAACCAGCCAATAACATTTGGCCGGTTTGAAACGGATGAATCCGGATGGATCACTTCTGAAATCTTTAGTTTCAATGAGGATATGATCTCACTAATCATCATTGAGTATGAAGTGAACGGTGAAATTCGATCAGCAGAGCAGGAAACCGAACTAAGGCTCAGGTACAATCCGCCGGTGAATTCAGTATCACTGGAATTTGAACTGGACCTTTCCTGAACGTTTATGGATTACTGAAGAACCGTATATTCCTTCAGGATGTTTAGCCATTTCCGGATTAATTTGTATACATAACATGCAATTATTACCCCGGCCGGTGATTTGCAGGAAGAAATGATGTAACTGTTACATAGATACCAACCGATTCTTATACGAATTCAGCAAGATGAAATATTTGATCTCCATTACCACCCTGCTTTTCTTAATACTGCCCCTCAGTTTAACCGGTTTATATTCACCTGCGGTTTATTCGGAATCTTCCGGTGAAACCATAAAAGTTTTGCAAATCAGCAATGCTGCTACGTCCGACACCCTCGAGTGGTACCGCCCGCGCTTTAATGAAAGGGAGGAGGAGCGCAGGCGCCTGGTTCAAACCGGAATTACAGGGCAGGGGATTACCGATACGGATGTTATTGAAGCGATGCAGAACGTACCGCGCCACAGATTTGTACCGGAGGCGCATCAGAGAAATGCCTATCAGAATAATCCGCTGCCGATCGGGCACGGGCAAACCATATCACAGCCATATATCGTGGCACTGATGGCCGAACTTCTTGAAATAAAGCCGGGTGATAAAGTTCTTGAAATCGGTACAGGCAGCGGCTACCATGCCGCTGTACTTTCCGAGCTTACGCCGCACATCTATTCCATCGAGATTGTAGAACCTCTGGGCCGTCAGGCTACAGAATTGTACAGGGAGCTTGGCTACAACACCATACGCACCCAAACCGGTGACGGCTACCACGGTTGGGAGGAGCACGCGCCATTCGACAAAATTATCGTAACAGCCGCCGCAGGCCATGTTCCCCCGCCACTCATCGAGCAGCTAAAACCGGGCGGTATCATCACGATACCTGTAGGCAGCCCGTACCAGACTCAGATCCTGATGCGGGTACATAAAACCGAAGAGGGTGGAATCCGCACGGAACGCGTTTTACCCGTACGCTTTGTACCAATGACCGGTGCGGCGCAGAATTGATCCATCCCGTGTTGAACTGTCCCGAAGGGATGCCTTTAGCATTGAACTGTGGGACTGTTGAATTGTTAAACTGTTGAACTGTTGTGTGCAGAGCGTAAACCTGACAGATCCCACTGGATCTGTCAGCGTTGAAGCTGGGAGCGGTGGAGTGCCTAGTATCTAGGGGGGGCATACTGAATTGAAAAAAAAGAAATTTTATATTCCAAAAATCCCATTCAACTAAAACTACCCTCACTTATTCTGTTACTCTGTTAATCGGTTCGTCTGTTCATCTGTTCTTCAGGAGCTCTCCGGCCTACATGGCTTTACCGAAAAGCTACCCTCACTTACTCTGTTAATCGGTTCATCCGTTCATCCGTTCGTCTGTTTTTCAGGGGCTTTCCGGCCTACTTTGGGGCACATTAAAAAACTTCGTGCACCTTTGAGCCTTGGTGTCCTGGTGGCTAAACCTTTCTGCCTTCTCTTATACATTCTCAAAAAGTTCTGCTGAAATTCATCCGGAATCTCCATATTGTTATTTCATTCAGGATATTCAAAGAAACTACTGTACGTATCTGAATCACCAAAGTGCCTGAGATGAATGTAATAGTCAGACCTGAAATCATGCTGTTATGACCACCTACGTCATATATAACCGCTGGAGTGCCGTTTCGATCTTTTTTGTATCGGTTGCAGTAATTGCCCTGCAGCTGATGCTGATGAGGGCGTTGTCAGTGAGCCATTACTACCATTTTTCCTATCTGGTTATCAGTACCGCTCTTCTTGGTTTTGGGGCCAGCGGAACATTTCTGGCCCTTTTTTTCGATCTCATGAAACGAAATTTCTTTTATGTAAACCTTCTGCTTCATCTTTTCTTCCTGGCCTCTGTTCCGGTTTCATACTCCATTGCTCAGTCGCTGCCGCTGGATACTCAATATGTGCTTTATAGCGGTGAACAGATATCACTTCTGATTTTATATAACCTCCTGATGTTTGTCCCTTTTTTCTTTGCGGGAACGATCATTGGATTTATGCTTTCCTATTTTAAAGAGGAGGTTCCGGGGCTTTACGGGGCAAATCTGATTGGAAGCGGTGTGGGAGGCATCATTGCACTCGGGATCATGTACCTGGTTCCTGTTTTCAAACTGCCGTTTGTCATTACGCCCATTATACTCATTGCGATGTTATTTTTCTACTACTCGGGAATGCGTCAGCGTGCTGTCCAGACGAAACCCGGCATCCTGATTATTATACTGGGTATCGGAGTAACGATTTTTTCCCTCACCTCAGTACCACCTGATACAGTGGACCCGTACAAAAGCCTGGCACATTTTCAGCAGCTCGAAGCCCAGGGAGATGCCGAGCGAATCATTACACGGTTCGGCCCGCGCGGACAGATTGATGTTTATTCCTCACCTGCATTTCATCATACGCTGTTTGCAAGTCCGTTGGCAACCTCACTTCCGCCGCGTCAGCTTGCCCTGTTGGCAGATGGCGAAATTATCGGATCGGTTTTCACCATCGACCACTCGGCCGAGGCAGCGATTATGGACGATACGCCCCAATCACTTCCATACCGCCTGCTCAACAATCCGCGTGTTCTGCTTCTTGGCGAAACGGGAGGTGTAAATGTCTGGCTGGCAAAACGAATGGGGGCATCGGAAATTACCGTGGTACAGACGAACCCGCAGCTGGCAGACCTGTTCAGGAACGAACTGTATGACGCAGGAGGGTATGTTTATGAAGACAGCAGGGTAGAAGTGGTTACCGAAAACCCAAGGCTGTACCTGGAAAGAACCGAAAAAGAGTACGACCTCATCCATATTGTTGCCGGCGAAACCATGGCAACCGGCACCGGCGGCTTGCAGGGGTTAAATGAAGACTACCTGCTCACCACGGAGGCTGTAGCCCGTGCCAGGGAAATTCTCAGTGAAAGCGGCATCATCAGCATCACCCGGGGCATCCAGTCGCCGCCGCGGGATAATATCAAAATTGCGGCCATGTTTGCAGCTGCGGTGTCGCGGTTCAGTACGGACGACCCTGCCATGCATTTGCTCATTAGTCGTAACTATCTAGCTGCCAACACACTCCTTACCCGGTCCCCCGTATCACAGGCACGCATTGAAACGTTCAGGGAAGCAGCAGAATCACTGCTTCTCGACCTGGAATATTATCCGGGCATCCGCACGGAAGATATTCGCCAGGCAAATCTTATTGAAGGGCCACAAGGCGCAAACTATTCCTACATCCATCATGCCATCAGGCAGATTTTATCAGAAAATGCTGAACCTTTCTTCAGGGATTGGGCCTATCATGTGCAGGCCCCGACAGATAATATGCCCTATTTCCAGGATTTTTTTAAATGGAGCTCCCTGGAATTATTTCTTGATACGTACGGCAGCGGCTGGTTTCAGCGGCTTGAGCTGGGTTATGTAATTTTGCTGATTACGCTTGTACAGCTTGCCGCTATTGCACTGCTGTTTATTATTGCTCCTCTGCTGATACGGCTTCCAACATACCTGAAAGCCCGGTATAAACTGCCTTCCCTCATCTATTTTTTCTCCATAGGTACGGGGTTTATGTTCCTGGAAATTATGTTCATTCAGATTTTTACAAAATTTTTAGGTGACCCCATCGTGAGTGTTTCCGCCATATTTACTTCCATCCTTGTTTTTTCAGGTATCGGAAGTATGCTTCAAAAAAAAATCGGACTTCTTCCCATTCACAAAATGCGGATCGGAGTGGCGGCAATTTTGTTATGCACGGCACTATTACTCCTTAGCTCAGATTTTGTACTCAGCCAGTTTATCAGTTCCGGAACCGGGACGCGCTATGTTGTAACCGTTTTGATGCTGATGCCCGTATCCTTTTTTATGGGATGGATGTTTCCCAGCGGTATGGAACAGCTTGAAGAAAAGAGTGAAACACTGATTCCTTGGGTATGGGGTGTAAACGGTTTTGCTTCAGTGATCGCTGCACCCATGGCTATCCTCCTATCCATGTCAACAGGCTTTCATTATGTACTGCTGATCGGCCTCGGATGTTATATTCTGGCCGCACTCACAAGCTGGATGTGGGGTAGCCGGTCCGTTCAGTCCGGATGGTGATTCACATCTTATATTGACGTGATTATTTGTACATTTTTTAGATGCAGCCTGTGAATTTCATACCCGCTTTCCGAATGTACCGTAATTATATATTACTGATCGGGTTCTGTTTTCAGATTGCAGTACATGAGGCCATTTTGGGGCAATCTCATCAAAACAATCAGGAAGAGACATTGATTTTGTATGATGCCACGAAAGGGAGCAATCCCGACGAACAGGGCTGGATCTACCTTTCAAATTTTTTTGGAAATTCACAGGCTGTCCGCTACACAGAAAACGGTGTTCATCGCCTCAATACGATGGAAAATATCGCAGAGATGGCCGGTTACCTTGGGTCCGCTCATCCTCTGATTGGTGTGCTCGACAGGCAACAGGGGTTTAGCATTACCATTCAGCTTCGCTTGCTGAATGATGTAAACACTTCCGAAAATCGGGGAGGGTTCAGCGTGATTGCCCTTTCCAGGGACCTCATGGGTGTGGAAGTGGTTTTCAGAACAGATACGATATGGGTATACACGGAGAGTTTTGAAATTGCTGAGCAAATCCGTTTTGATACGGTATCCGGACTCCGGGAGTATTCAATTACCGTGAGTGGTAACAAGTATGAGGTATCTGCAGAAAATATACCTGTACTTTCCGGTCCGTTGAGAGATTATTCCGGGTTCGGCACACCGTATGACATTCCTAATTTTATATTTTTCGGCGACAATACATCGAGATCGGGGGCTGATGTACTGATATCCGGCATATTACTCCAAAAATCCATGGAATATGAACCACCTGAAACACCGGAGGTAACCATTCTTCATCAAAATTATCCGAACCCGTTTCAGCAAAGCACAAATATTGTATTTGAACTCGACTCGGCAAACCGTGTAAAACTTGAGGTATTTGATGTAATGGGTCGCAAAATTGGCACCCTCGCGGATGACAATTACCCTGCTGGTATTCACAAAGTGCCATTTAATGCATACGGGTTATCATCCGGTCTGTACCTGTACCGTTTAACGGCAGGACACCGGTTTTTGACCAAAAAAATGCTCTTGGCCAGATAACCACTCAGGCAGGTGAGAAGACCTAAAGGTCAGTTATCATTATCGCTAAATACCCACATCAGCATTTCGGATCCATCCTCAAAAAATACGTCCATTCCCACCAGGCCGAAGCGGTGGTTAAAGTAGTATTTGATCCGTGATACACCCGGACTTTTAATACCGGTTTCAACCACCTGGATGGTTTTAATCATCATAAAACCCCAGTAGAAATCATCATCACTGGATTTATGGACTACTTCACGCACAAGGTCGGATCCGCTCCGTTTTAAAGTGTATTTATCACCTTTTTTAGCATTGTACTCAACAAGTGTAAAAGGTTTGCCGTCAGATGTATAACTTTGAGCACCATTTGATGTAATTCTGAACTTAAGCCTGCCTGTTACCTCATTTCCGTTAACAGTAAAACCATTCCTGAAATTTGCAATCTCAAGAAGGGCCGGATTTGTAACGGTTGCCTTAAATTCAATAGTGGAATTAGCACCGTCACTCTCAATCACTTTGGCACTTCTGTTTGATGTTCCGGAAATGGCCGGTACGTTAAACGTATTCCCTACTTCACCAATAGGTGTAGGGTTGCCACCTATCGGATTTGTACTCGAGGAACCTGATCCGCCCCCCACGGTATCGCAAGAGATGATAGCGAATGCGGCAAACACAACGATCATACTGATTAATGACATCTTTGTTTTCATAATTCTCCGGAATTTTTAATTACTGGTACATTAAGATTCTTGTAATACATGGCAAGACTCAGCCGTGAAAGGATGATATAGACAATTAAAAATGTGGCAAAAATAAATGCGGAGACCA
>SKKO01000242.1 GCA_007123715.1 Balneolaceae bacterium
CAAACCTAATGAAGGCAGGCGCACCGTTGTTGTAATTACCGGAATTGATACCATGCGGAAAGAATCTGCCAACGCGTTTTTAAAGCTGCTCGAGGAACCTTCGGATACCGTACTGTTTATCCTCACCGCTTCCAAGACCGACCAGTTGTTGCCAACCATCATTTCGCGGTGCCAGCAAATACGGCTCCACCCTCTCACAAACGAAGAAGTTGAAGCCGGGCTGGTGCGGTTTGACAAAAAAGGACTGAATGATGCCACATTTCTTGCCAGGCTTTCGGGCGGCAATTATTCCATTTCACGCTTTTTTGATGTCGAGAACCTGCAGCAAACCCGGCAGGAACTCATCAATTATCTGCGTTTCAGTTATGCTCAGGATGTACCTGCTTTGCTTGAGATCATCAAAGACTGGAACACCCGGCTGAACAAGGAGAACCAGATTGCACTGTGCAATTCACTGGAACAATTTCTGAGAGATCTTGTGATCTATCGTGAAACTGAAAACATTGATCTGGTAACCAATGCCGATCAGATTGATGTAATCCGGAAATTCTGCAATACCATGGAACATGCACGAATCGAAGAGATGATCCTTCATCTTCAAAATGTAAAGGGCTCACTCTATCAAAACGTGCAATTCAAATATATTTTTACCGCACTATCGTTGCGGTACTTCAGGCTAATGCGCGGAGAAGACCCGGTTATAGAAAAAAACGAAAACTGGAAACATTTGCCCGCTTATACCGAGTATTGAAAATGGACAAAAATGCTACATTGTCATTTACAAAAATGCAGGGCGCCGGAAATGATTTTATCCTTTTTGATAACCGTGTTCTCAAATTAACAAACGAAGAACTGTCTGCCCTTGCCCCATCTGTTTGCAACAGGAAATTCGGTATTGGTGCCGATGGGGTTATCGCACTTCAATTTGATGATTCGAAAGAAGCCGATCTTGTAATGCTTTATAAAAACCCGGATGGCAGTGATGCCGGAATGTGCGGAAACGGTGCGCGCTGTTTTGCACTCTTTGCCGTTACACTCGGCTCGCCCAAAAAATTCACCTTCCGCGTGCATGATAAGATCTATAATGCATCCGTTAGAAATGACACCGCAACCATTGCCTTTCCGCTGAATACCGGGGTTTTAGAACAAACGGTTGGCGGCGAACATCTTTTAAATATCTACACCAATACCGAACATGTGGTCTGCCCTGTGCAGGAGCCCTATCTCGGCAACGAGCCCATGTTGATTGAACACGGGCGCGCGCTCCGGTATCACGAGCACTTTTATCCGCTTGGAACAAATGTGAATTTCATTGCCGGCGTCGATAAAAATCGTCTTTGCCTTCAAACATACGAACGCGGGGTTGAAAACCTCACTCTTGCCTGCGGTACCGGGGCAATCGCTTCGGCACTGGGCTGGCATCATCTTCAGCAGGGTGAATCCGGCAAGTTTCAATATAAAGTAAAGGTAAAAGGAGGCACTCTTTCCGTTCAATTTTCGTTTGATGATGAGACAAAACAATACAGTAACATAAAACTCAAAGGACCCGCATCATTTGTTTTTAAAGGGCAATATTACCTCTGAGGCTAAAATTTCATCGACTGATACATCAGCATATTCCGGAATATCCCTGTCACTGCTGATGATAATGATGATATCAATGTCATCCTTTTCCGGGTGCAAAATGTTTGAATCAGATCAGCGGAATAACGGGCAGCTCCCCGGAGTTCAGCCTCCGTCAAATCTCTTCAATGTTCCCGGACAAATGGTCTCCAGTGATCTTGTAAGAAGTATACGTCTCGTGAAAGCAGGGAATCCGGCATCTGCCCCTGTCATTGAACTTAACAGCAATGAACAACTCGGGCTGCAATTCGAAATGCTTGAATTCGACAATCGCCAGCTCCAAATCCGGTTTACTCATCACAACCCGGACTGGAGCCGTTCCTCCTTGCCACCTGAATTCTTTCTCGACAGAACATTTTCCCTCTACCTCGAGAGCGGAACCCTAAGCCGTGGCACTCAGCGTCCGCAATACCGGCAATACAGTTATTCGTTCCCAAACGAACAGTTTTCCTTTACAAAGAGTGGAAATTACATGCTCCAAATCGAAGACCGGGATACCGGCTATCTTCTCTTCTCACTTCCTTTTTTTGTGATGGAGAATGAAGGAACGATCCTATCTTCGGTTGAAAGGATTACCACACCGCGGCGTGATTTACGTATTGCCCACCGGCCGGTTTCGCGTTACCTGCTGCCTGATGAAGTTGAACAGCCCCAATTTGACCTGGAATTTTATTTTGTCCAGAACCAATTCTGGGGACGTACACGTAAGGCAACCGAAGTTGATTTTTCTTCCTTGGATGAAGTTTATTTTGAGCTGGACAGAAACATCCCATTTATCGGAGATTATGAATTCCTGGAACTCCGTTTGGATCAAATTTCTCAACAAAATCCACAGGTTCTGGAAGCCTCACCGTACGAAATCCCACCAAGGCTGCTTCTTTTTGATGATGTAAGCGGATTTGCATCATCCGGCCGTTTATTGAATTTCGGCAGGTTTGGCAATCCGGATCTGAGCCTGGATTCCCGCTATGCCAACGTGGTATTCACATTCGATCCCGGCGATTTGGACAGGGATGCTGAAATTTACCTGTTGGGTGATTTTAACAACTGGTCGGTTAATTCCCGGAACCGCCTGCGGTTTAATGAACAAATTGGGCGCTGGCAGGCAAGCAGCATAATAAAAGAAGGGGTTTACCATTACAAGTACGTTCTGATGGAAGAAAATAGCATTGACGATCTCCGGTTTGATGACTTGTTTCTGCGAACGCCCCAGGAATACCATGCTTTGGTATATATGCACGATTCGAGGGAGTTTTACCATCGGCTTTTGCAAACCAATCAATTTATTTCAGGGTACTGATCATGAGATTATTAAAATTTTTCGGAGTATTCCTTGCCACCGCGATCCTGATTTTCGGCTTTGTGCTTGGCTGGAACTGGAAGTCATTCAACATTTTCATTGAAAATCGGGAAGCTCTGTCAGAAGGAAGCGAGTGGATTCCCAAATCAAACTCACTTCGCGGCCTTTCGGAATATATGGCCGAAAACCCCTCTCATGCTTCTATTGCAAGTATTGTATTACATAATCCCGATTCATCCATTTTTTTTGAGGAACACCAACGCAGGGTAATGGGCACAACCGCAAACTTTTTCATCGTGCTCGGTTACTCCATTGAAATCGTTAACGGCAATTTAACCGGCGAAGAACTTCTTGATATTGAGAAAATCGGCCGGTTCAGGATGGCCGGAATCGAGGAATCCCTGCATCGTGAAACGTTCAGGGCAGCCCGGCAGCGTGGGTGGCTTACAGATGGAAATATTACCTTAAATAACGCTTTGAAACTGCTCACGGAATACAATGATTTTGCCCTGGCTGATTATTTATGGTGGGAAAAAGGCCCTGCGTATTGGGATCTTTTGCCGGAAACTCTGAACCTGGCTGAAACAGACATGCCACTTCCCTATTCCGGCTTGTACCTTGCGATAAGTCCCGGAATTCAACATGTTTCGTACCGGGAAATTGAAGAAAAGTGGCTGCATTCAGATCCCGGTGAATGGCGTAGCCATGTCATCAATACTTCTTCAGCCTTTTTGAATGATATGCCAAAACGGGCTGAAATGGATCGGTATTTGAATAGAAACCGCCTTGGCAATACGTTCAAGGAAGAACGCGACGGTCTGAACCTGTTCCCGAAAACCACAGCCCTTGAAATGGTTACATTGCTTGCAAAACTGATAGAGGGCGAACTCGTCAGCGAAGGCGTGAGCAGGCTTGTACTGGATTATATGCGCTGGCCACTTATGGCCCAACAGAGCACACAGCGTGATTTTACGGATTATGGCGCACTATATGACAACCGGATGGGATTAATGAACGGTATTGATTTTGGAACATCTGCCTATACCGGCGATACCACCGTCCAGGCACTTTTTCTCGATAACCTGCCCATCGGGTTCTGGTTCCATGCCTCCGGCGGACATATGCACCAGGATTTCATGCAGCGCCTCATTTATGACCCCGCTTTGATACAGCAGATGAAAAGGGTTATTGAGTGACGTGGACGAGCCTGCCTGCCTGCCTGCCTGCCTGCCTGCCTGCCTGCCTGCCTGCCTGCCTGCCTGCCTGCCTGCCTGCCTGCCTGCCTGCCTGCCTCTGAATAGCTCATGCCATTCAGAACCATTTGATATCCGATTTGCGATATCCGATTGCAGATATGCGAAGTATTTTTGCGGTCAAGCTATGTTAGGGACAGACACAAGATCGAAAATCGCATATCGGATATCGGATATCAAATGATCCATATAGGGGTAATGGTACCAAAGCCACATATTCATCAAATGGGCCTGTTGGCTCTACCCTGCTCCGGCAGGAGCATCCTGTTTATAGATTGTGCAGATGCCCAAAACCCCCAGGCTCCGGAGGAGCCTCCTGTACGATCCATCCAAAAATCGGAACAGGTATTTATCCCCACTGAAATGTCAAATTTGCTCCGTAATCACTATTGAAAATCAAGAAAATAAAATGCAAAACAAATTGTTAAACCACATTAAGTTGTAGATTAAAGATTTCAGAAGTCTCTATTCATTTTTATATAATCTCGGAATTTTATTCAGCAAGAAATCCTTTTTATAACTCCGAAAGACATCGGAAGTCTGTCACTTAATCCGGGTTTAACGTAAATTCCCCGGTAAATACGTATTTAAAAACGCATGAATAAATATCACTTCATTTTTTTGATCTGGCTGTTGCCATTTTATTTTCTGGCTCAGGGCAGTTACCAGGTATTCAGTTATTTTGGCATACAAGCCACCTATCATGAAGGGAGCAGCTATATTGCTTCGGTTATTGATTTTGACGTAAAACAAATTGCTGCCCAGACAAACGGGTATGTTGTACTCAGTTTCACTACAGAGAGCGGAGAAAATATTAGGGAAAGGCTTGGGCTGCCCGTACAGTTTGCACAGGTCATCATGGAATCAGAACTGATCCCGGTCAGATATCTCAAAACATCATTCAGCCCGATCGTGATGATGCCGGTATATGAATTACAACAAAATGTAATCCGCGTAAATATTGCCGTTACGGCTTTCGGATTCCTTGTAACAGTTGTGATAGCAGCCTTCGCATCGAAGTTTGCCCGTCGCAGAATGAGGGATGGTGAAGAGGTTCTGGAAATTGAAAGAATACAAGAAGATCCAGCCTAAACCTGACAGCACCCACCGGATCTGTCAGCTGCAGCGGTAATACGTGTATGGCCTGGACTGAAGAACAAAAACTGAGCATTGCTCACGGGAATACAAACCGGTGTCGAGGGATTTATTCACGTTCTTTTTGAGGCCGATTCCGATGGGGTTCCCACGGAGCCAGAGTGAGATGGGTATCAAGCCATAGGATCAAAACAGGTTGAAACCTGGACCCTCAACCTCACAACATATACGAGCCGCCATTGATGTGAAATGTGGCACCGGTCATATGTTTCACTTTCCCGGACGCAAGAAACGCGATAAGACTGGCTACTTCGTCTGGTTGGGTAAGTGTATCAAACGAAGATTCGCGCGTCAAATATTCAACACCCATCGCTTCAACAGAGCCTTTCGCCATGTCTGTTTCTACAAATCCCGGTGCTATGGAATAAGCCACGATTCCGTTTTTGCCAAAATCCCTGGCAATACTTTTGGTAAAGGCAACCATACCGCCCTTTGAAGCTGCATACGCCGCATATTCCTGGTAATCTCCCCGGTAGGCTGCCCTGGAAGCAACATTGATGATGATACCTCCGGAAGAGCGGCGGATATGTGCATTGATAAACCACTTGCACAGAAGAGATGATGCCCGGAGATTAACCTGCATCGTTTCATCCCAGGATGTAAGCCACTCCTCATCGGAAACTGAAAAATCAGCCTCCCTGAATATTCCTGCATTGTTCACCAGAACATCAGGCAAATCACTTTCAAACAGTGGCTTAAGAGTTGAAATGAGTGAGGCCTCATCAGATAAGTCGGCACAGATCCTTTTAAAAAGATGGTTTGATTCTAATTCTTCTGGAAATCGGGTGGTACGTGCCGTTCCTGTAACCCGGAAATTCTGTTTCAGGAGTTCAGCCGCAATTTGCCTGCCTATTCCTCTCGATGCCCCGGTTACAATTGCATATTTCATTTGGCAGGGACTGGTGCTTTTCGTTGTTTTCTGTATACAGGTACATGGGAACATGCCTCACCATACATAAGTTTTCCAACATGAGGCAGCAGTTTTTTGGTTGCATACATATACACATCAGGGGGTACATCCATTTTACTGCATCCTTTTAGCAAGACATAACTCCCCTCATATTCTTCCCATTTGATGGCATCCAGTTTTCTTCTGAAAATTTCAATCAATGCATCTTTTTTTGTACCGAAAAATACCTCTTCAGTAAAAGCTTCAGCATGCTGTACCACCAGCATAAATGCCCACTTTGGGAGGATGGCATCCGTTGAACAGAATACCGTGAGATAACCCTCCTCGTACTGATTCCAGTCATGAGCTTCCAATTTTTTCCGGAAATCGGCCTCTTTCAGTATTAATTCGTGAAACAGGAAATCTTTCAGGTCCAGTTCAGTTATTTGCACTCCTGCCACAATCTTTTCAAGATCAATGGTTTCGAGTTTGGACTGTTGTACTTTATTAACAATTTCTGTCATACTAATTATTCAGATGTGAGCAGCAAGTATAGAGACTTAATTACAGGAATTCTTAATCGATACTTGCTAATTGATACAGAATACTTCCCGAATGGCCGGGACTGCGAAAAATACGCAGCATTAACTCATTAAAGTGAAAATGATTCGCCGCAAGAACAGCTTCGTACGGCGTTGGGATTTTGAAAATGGAAGCCCTTGCCGGTTAATCCATCCGAATAATCCAGGCTGGTACCAGCCAGGTAGAGAAAACTTCTGATATCCACAACAACCCTGATACCGTTTTCTTCAAAACTTTTATCGGTTTCAGAAATGGATTCTGAAGGTTCAAAATCCAGATTATATGTGAGTCCGGAACATCCACCGCTTACCACTGAAACCCGCAGCGGTAACACTGAGGCAATTTTTTGCTCATTCCGAATCTCGTGTATTCTCTGTGCTGCGCGTTCCGTAATTGAGATCGACATTGGATTATTTCAGTTCAAATATAAAAATACACTTCCTATCAAACCGAAATCACCTGGATATCCGGATCAATACGTTTCACCATACTTTCAATAGCATAAAGCGTGCCGGAGGTGGCAGTCGGGCATGTTCCGCATGCGCCCTGATAATGCACCTTAAGCCGGTTGCCGTCAAGGCCGATAATTTTCAGACCGCCACCATCAGCCAGAAGGTACGGACGTACCTGTTCATCCAACATCTGGTTAATCTGTATCAGCCGCGGATCATCCGTTTCCAGAACTTCTCTTGAAGCATGAACCTCATCATCGGCTTCAAGGTCAAGCTGGGGTATTGCCTGTCTGATTGGCGGTGCTAGTTTACGGAGCAGATCAGACCAAACGGCTTTGCCGTCCTGTGTAACCGTTATATATTTATCAACATAGTACACGTTGATTACATGATCGATACTGAACAGTGCCTTGGCGAGTTCATCGTGCTCTGCTTCACCAGTGTTCTCATAAGAGCGTGTCACTCCATTGGTCAATGGTTCAGCCAAAACAAAGCGCATGGCATCGGGATTTGGTGTACGTTCTATTTCTTTAATTTTTGGCATAATGTCTCACAGTTTTTATTCAAAAAATGATTTTACATACTTGATTCCTTCAACCAGCCTGTCCGTATCGTTATGATTATTATAGAACGACCAGGATGCACGGGTTGTTGCCGGAACATTGAATCTTCTTAATATTGGCTGGGCGCAGTGATGGCCGGTTCGCACTGCAATTCCCTGTTTGTCGAGAATGGTTCCCACATCAGAAGCGTGGATATGATCAAACACAAAAGAGACCAGTGCTGCCCGCTTTTTTGCCTGGCCAATAAACCTTATTCCGTCAATCTTACTTAGCTGTTCCAGTCCGTAATCCAGGAGTTCTAATTCACGTTTGGCAATGTTGTCCATACCGATCTCATTCAAAAAGTCGATGGCTTCGCTCAGCCCAATTGATGCCGCAATAGGCGGGGTGCCGGCTTCGAACCTGAAAGGAACCACATTGTAAGTGGTTTCTTCAAAAGTAACTTTGTCGATCATATCACCGCCGCCCCGATATGGAGGCATTCCGTCGAGGATATGTTTTTTTCCGTACAAAATGCCAAATCCGGTTGGTCCGCACATTTTATGCGATGAAAACACATAAAAATCGGCATCCAGATCCTGCACATCCACCTTTTGGTGAGGAACTGCCTGCGCTCCATCCAGTAAAACAACCGCCCCGGCATTATGTGCCAGTTCCGTTATTTCATGCACCGGATTAATGGTGCCCAGCGCATTTGATACATGGATAACCGCGACCATTTTCGTTCTTGGGCCAAGCATGGTTTTAAACGCGTCCATATCCAGCTCTCCGGAGTCTGTAACCGGTATTACCCTGATCACGGCACCCGATTTTTGGGCCGTCATTTGCCAGGGTACGATATTGGCATGATGTTCCATTTCGGAAAGGATAATTTCATCGCCTGCGGTAAAATTTGTCAGCCCATAACTGTGTGCCACCAGATTGATGGAATCAGTTGTTCCGGTTGTATAAATGATTTCATGTTCATCTGCGGCGTTGATAAATTGCTTTACCTTTTTCCGGGCAGCCTCAAACGCATCCGTTGCCTGCTGACTCAGCGTATGAATGCCCCTGTGTACATTGGCGTGTTCATACCTGTGATAATGATCAATCCTGTCCGCAACCCGGGCCGGCATCTGGCTCGATGCTCCGTTATCGAGATAAACAAGAGGATGGCCGTTTACCTCCCGCCTCAACACAGGAAAATCATTCCTGATTTGATCGAAGTCGACTGCCGTAATCTTTTTTACTGCCTGGGTCATTTTGCTTTTAATGTGAATCTATATTATCCGATAAAAAATGAATCGATCAGTTTCAGACAACTGATCGCATTAAACAATCACTTTTTTTTGTTTCGGAATACTGTTTGCTTTTGTATACCTGTGAACTTCTTCCACCAGGAGTTTGTGAACGGATTCCACCTTCACGTTTTCGATGGTTTCCAGTGCAAAAGCATAGGTTAAAACCTCTTTCGCTTTTTCCTCTGTCATCCCCCTGCTCTGCAGGTAAAACACTTCTTCCGGTTCAAAATTACCAATGGTTGCACCATGCGAACACAAGACGTCATCAGCAAAAATTTCGAGCTGTGGTTTTGTATTCACCAATCCGTCATAAGATAGCAGAAGATTCCTGTTTTCCTGAAATGAGTCGATTTTCTGGGCATCACGCCTCACAAAGATCTTTCCGTTGAAGATACTGTGCCCCTTTCCGTTAACCACAACTTTATGCAGCTGATGGCTGTTTGCATGCGAAAACCGGTGGTCCATCACCGAATGCGTATCAGCAATCTGTTCTCCGTCTATCAGAACGAGACCATCGAGCGTAAAATTCACTTCTTCATCTTCCTGGATAACACGGGGCTCGTTCCGTGAAAGTTTTGCGCCGAGTGTAATGGTGTAGGAGTGATATTCTGAATTCTTCTCCACATAAGTAATGGGACGCGACATATGAATAGCTTCAGTACTGTCGCGTTGAATGCGAACGTGGTGAATGTGCGCTTTTTGCTTAACTTTTACTTCACATACGGGAATAGTCATGTAACGGTTGTCACTCAGCCCGATATGGTCTTCGATAATTGTAACATCAGACTCCTCTTCGGCTACTACCAGCATTCTTGGGTTTGCGATAAATGGTTTAGCAGAATCAGTATAGAGGTTCAGCACCTGGATGGGCGCCTCCGCTTTGGCTCCTTTCTCAAGGTGGATGAATGCACCGTCTTCGAACATCAGTCCGTTAAAACAGGTGAAAACATCACCTTCATAATTCACGAGTTTATTGAGGTATTCCTGTACCACTTTATTTTTCGGGAAATTTCGAAGATTTCCAACAGTTACGCCCTTGCCAAGCCCGCCGATAGAAGAATAATTAGCGTGAAAACGTCCATTGATAAATACAAGTCGACTTCTGTCGGACTCCGGTATAAAATACTTCTCAATATCTGAGGCCGGAAGCGTCCCTGCCTTATCTAGGCTGGTGAATTCCGTTCTTGTTATTGTTTTTAAATCGGTAAATCTCCATTCTTCAATTTTTCTGTGCGGGAAAGGAGTAGAGTTGAGTTTCATCATGCACTTTTCCCTTATTACTGTCCAAGCCCGGTTTTCAGGGTCGGGACTGTGCATTGCCAGCTTATGCAAAATGGATGGTTCTATCCTTGTGGGATGTGCAGTCATTATTTTGCCTCACCATTTACCGTTGCGAGTGATTCAAGCCAGTCGTAACCTTTTTCCTCAAGTTCAAAGGCAAGTTCTTTGCCTCCTGATTTAACAATCTTTCCACCGATCATTACATGTACATAATCGGGAACAATATAATTGAGCAATCGCTGATAATGTGTAATCAAAACCACTCCATCATCATCTCCATGAAGTTTGTTGATCCCGTCAGCAACAATTCTCAGTGCGTCGATATCCAGCCCTGAGTCTGTTTCATCCAGAAGGGATAATACAGGCTGAAGGACAGCCATCTGGAAAATTTCATTTCTCTTTTTTTCACCGCCCGAGAATCCGGTATTCACACTTCTCTCAAGAAAATCGGGATTCATTTCAACCAGTTCCAGTTTTCCCTGGATGTAATCATCAAACTCAAGCGGGTCGAGTTCTTCTCTTCCCCGTGATGCGGCAATCGTGTTGTAAGACTCCCTGAGCAGGGTTGTATTTGTTACCCCTGGAACTTCAACGGGATATTGAAATGCGAGAAAAAGTCCGGCATGTGCCCTTTCATCGGGGTCCAGCTCAAGAATACTTTCTCCGTTAAACAGAATATCGCCATCGGTCACTTCATAATTGGGGTGACCTGCCACAACTTTTGCAAGCGTGCTTTTTCCGCTTCCGTTTGGCCCCATGATGGCATGTATTTCTCCTTTATTAACGGTGAGGTTTACTCCTTTCAGGATTTCTATACCCTCACTCTCAACGATTGCATGTAGGTTTTTTATTTCTAACACGATTCTTATTCTAATGTTTTTGTTTTATTTCTATTGAATTCTTTACTATCAGCGTTTTTTTCAGGGTAATCATGTTGCTTTTAATTTCAGCCGAAACCATTCTGCCTTGTCTTGTCGATTCAGGCAGAAGGAAAACCGGTTCAGATTTGATTACCCATTCATTTGCGGGTTATCCCACACTGCCTTCAAGTTTAATACCGAGCAGTTTATTTGCTTCAACAGCGAATTCCATCGGAAGCTCTTTGAGTACTTCCTTGCAAAAACCATTCACAATCAATGATATGGCATCCTGCTCACTGATTCCCCGCTGCTGCAGGTAAAATATTTGCTCTTCTCCCACCCGGGAAGTAGTTGCTTCGTGTTCCACCTTACCGGTTGGATTTGCCGACTCGATGTAGGGAAACGTATGGGCACCGCAGGTTTGGCCGATAAGCATGGAATCGCACTGGGAATAATTACGTGCGTTATCGGCTTTTTTACTGAATTTCACCTCTCCGCGGTAACTGTTATTGGAATTTCCGGCGGAAATACCTTTTGAGATAATGGTACTTTTCGTGTTCTTTCCGAGGTGAATCATTTTGGTCCCTGTATCGGCCTGCTGGCGTTTATTGGTAACCGCTACAGAATAAAATTCTCCAACCGAATAATCACCCTGTAAAATCACACTTGGATATTTCAGCGTAACTGCCGAACCCGTCTCAAGCTGAGTCCATGAAATTTTTGAATGATGGCCACGGCATGCACCTCGTTTGGTTACAAAATTGTAGATACCGCCTCTGCCGTCCTCGTCACCTGAATACCAGTTTTGAATGGTGGAATATTTAATTTCCGCATTATCCATGGCAATCAGTTCCACAACGGCAGCGTGCAGCTGATGTTCATCATACATCGGTGCAGTACAGCCTTCAAGGTAACTCACATGGCTGTTCTCTTCAGCAATGATCAGGGTTCTTTCGAACTGGCCGGAGTTCATGTTATTTATCCGGAAGTATGTGGAGAGTTCCATCGGGCAGATGGTGTCCTTTGGCACGTAACAAAATGATCCGTCTGAAAATACAGCCGAGTTGAGTGCTGCATAAAAATTATCACGGACAGGCACAACCGAACCCATGTATTTTTTCACAAGTTCAGGGTATTCACGGACAGCTTCGGAAATGGAACAGAAAATAACCCCTGCTTCTGCCAGTTTTTCCTTAAATGTGGTAAAGATGGAAACACTGTCAAATACCGCATCAACAGCCACTCCCGAAAGCATTTTTTGCTCCTCAAGGGGGATCCCGAGTTTCTCGTATGTTTCGCGGATATTGGGATCAACTTCGTCCAGGCTGTTTAATTTGGGTGTGTTTTTGGGAGCCGAATAGAACTGAAGTTTATCGAATTTAGGTTTCTCATAGGTAGCGTTAAACCAGGATGGTTCTTTCATTTCTGTCCAGGCCCGGTATGCTTTAAGCCTGAACTCAGTCATCCATTCCGGTTCATTTTTTTTCCCGGAAATCAAACGGACAATATCCTCGTTAATTCCGATCGGAAAATCTTCATATTCAACATCAGTGGTGAAGCCATATTTATACTCTTCACCGATCATTGACTCTAGAGCCTTGGTCTCACTCATATATAAATCAGTTTTATCTTTAATGATTGCTGTATTGAAACATTCAAAACCTGTGCCGGGTTCACTTGGCCGGCACTATCCTGCAATTATCTTTATTTGGAACAAATAAAGATAAGCAAAATCACACCCATGCCAAAAGCAACCGTCAGGATAATCCATAAGAACGCATAATTTGCGCAAAGTCGCCAATTGAAAGAGGTTATCGGACTGATAGACTGCATGTAATTACAACCTTTTACGAGGTTCCTGACTCAAGATAATGTTTAGAGTCCGTTATTCGGAAACAACTTTTTTAACTTTCGAACACCTGGAATCTGTAATCCTATCTCAACACTTGCGGTATGATTTGCCCCATATTTAACTCAATAGTACACCCACACAGGCTGTATTCACAATATCATCAACCGAACAGCCTCTGGAAAGATCCATATACGGTTTGTCAAGCCCCTGGAGGATCGGGCCGGTTGCGAGTGCGCCGGCAAGGCGTTCTGTAATCTTATAACCGATGTTTCCGGCATCGAGATTTGGAAACACAAATACATTTGTTTTGCCGGCAACCGGAGATTCTGGTGCTTTCCGTATAGCAATATCCGGAACAAAGGCTGTATCAAATTGCAGTTCACCATCCATTGCCCAATCACTGTTTTTTTGTTTGGCAATAGTGTAAGCCTTATGAACCAATTCTACCGATTCGTGTACCGCACTCCCTTTTGTTGAAAATGATAGAAAGGCAATAACCGGGGCGTTTCCTGTAAGCTTTTGATGGGTTTTACCTGCGTCCATGGCTATGGAAGCAAGTTGTTCTGAATCGGGATAGGGTACTACCGCACAATCCGCATAAGTAAATACATTTCCATCAGGCATTTCCATCAAAAAAGAACTTGATACAATGGTTGAGTCTCTGGCTACACCCACTGTTCGAAGTGCTGCCCTGATCACATCGGGAGTTGAGGCTACAGAGCCGGCAACTGCGGCATCTGCTATACCATTGTCAAGAAGCCAGCCAGCCGTAAACAACGGGCTCGAACACATAACATAAATCTGCTTGTCTGTTGGATTTTTATGGGAAAGTTTATCCTGAAAGTAGCTGAATTTTTGAGATTCGGTATTTTCATCAAACACCGGGTGAACGGTTATCTCTTCAGGCAGGCTTATATGATTCTCCTCAGCAAGTTTGCTGATTACCGCCCTGTCTCCTAAAAATACTGGGATCGCTAATTGATCCGAAAATAACCTGATACCCGCCTTTATTACCCGGATATCGTATTCCGCTTCGGGCAGAATGACTTTTTTTTTCATTCCTGCCGCTTTTTCCCTGATTTTTTTTAGCTGGCTCATAGACATATGATAATTTAATTATTATGTGAGTTTCATAGATAACCTTGTAAAGAGTACACCGTTTGAAGTTCTCGTGTGAACACAAGTTTGGTATAGAAAAAGGAGATACTACCTCATCCCGTCAGAAAAAAATTGTCAGGACTCGTCAGTATGACATGGTTTCAAACAGAGCGACAGTCATCATCATTCTGAGACCCCAGACAACGTTTTTGTGGCCTGGATCGAAGAATCTCCACCATTTGGTGTAAAACTTCGTCTTCGCATGTATAATTTATTAAAAAATATGTCCATACGATAGCTTTAAAAGGATCCATGTTGGATTAATAGTAGTGAAGTAGTTGTCAAAATTTGACAAGTCAAATTAATCCTCAACAGGGCATCCCTGCCGAAGGGTCGGCGTTTCACAAATGGCTCTACCTGCTTCACTCCGTTCGTTTTCGCTATCACGTTTTAATATTGAACACTTCATGCGAATATCCTGTTCTTTTTCGCGGTTTGCAGATGCCGTGTCAATGTACGGCATGTCGGCAAAATGGATTTCGATCTATGAATCGAGCTCAAGCTATTATACCAGCAGAATGATGGTAACTACAGTTAAAAATAACCCCGCCCACTGAAATTTTGTAAATCTGTCTTTCCACATATAAATGCCCAGAATAGTACCGCCAAATACAGTTAAAACATTGGCTGAACTATAAACAACCGCACCGTTTAACCGTTCGAGCGCCTCAATTAAAAATATGGAAGCAAGTAAGTTCGGAATACCAACACCTACACCAAGTAACACTTCCGTTCGGGAAAATTTCCAGTTTTTTTTCAATGCCAAAAAAGTAATTCCAACAAAAAATGCAGTCAAAAAAACCAGACCCATAAAATATTCTTTTACCAAAACCTGAGAGAATTCCGCTTCATAGATTTTTAATGATGCATCGCCAATCCCGGTAAGTATAAAAAGTAACACGAGAAGCCATGCTGCGCTAAAAGGCTCCCGCATCATTTTTCTCTTATTGGGAATCAGCAGAAACAGCGTACAAAAAACAAGGAGAACCCCCATCCACTGCCGGAATTCAAGCAGCTCAAGGTAAATAACTGTAGAGAGCAGCACAGGAACAATAAGGGAGATTCTCATAGCAGCCACACTGATACCAACCCCGTTGTAAAATACTGATTTACTATATATAAAAAAGTTGACGATAAAGATAACACCAACGGCTACAGCCAGTAATACCGGCAATACCATGGAGTTGCCATCCGCATCGGGGAGCTCTGAATGCCGCAGGGATAAAAGAAATGCGATAACCGTGGCAATCAGATAATTGACTGTTAAAACACGGATTGTATCCAGTTTTTTATGCTCAATTATTTTTAAAAAATGCACAATCAGTACCGAGCACAGAGAGCTCAATAAAATAAATATCCAGCCCGACATTAATCGATAATATTTAATGTGAAGTTACCGAAAGCGAGTATTTCCTGTGGGCGGTCGTGAAGCCTTCTTGATGTATAATCGACATTGTTTTCAAGGTGGCGAATAATTGCCGACATGCGTGTATTTCTTCTTCTTATTGCATCTGCCCAGTAATAGTTAAATATGTGGTGCCTTTTGTTTTCCATGCCGGCACCGGTATATATGGAAGAAGCTTGGCCAGGACGGTTACTAAAAAGTATAACGGAGTTTGGAATTCTCCTCAAAAGCCTGTTTGCTGTTTCCTGGAGCGCATAGGTATAAGCCGATCGCAGAGGAGTTAAAATTCCATTTCTATCTGGGATTGAATATTCGAAATCTCCGAAAAGATAAACCGCTGAAGGATTAATCCGTTCAAATTCATCATAAATGAAGCCGTTAATGAACCCTTCCCCTTCCGGCTCCTCTGCATAATCAAGATACATACGGCCTTCTTCTGTAAGTGTGGCATAACCGGAAAAGTATACAAATAAACTGCCGGCAGACTCCATGGCAGCGACAGAACTTAATTGATCTTTCCAGCCATCGTCAGAATCAATCTCGATGACATAAATTTGTTCATTTGCAAGCTGCAGTGCAAATCGCATATAAAATTCAAAAAGCCTGTGATCTCTGTCGAGATATTGCCTCAACCCGGCTCCTTCTGCAAAGCCATTTGTAAGTATAATTGCACGGTCGTGCGGGTTATTCTGCTTTAAAATAGGCACAGCCGTTTCCACATCGACCTGCCCGAATGGAATCTCTTCAAATTCAAAAATATCGGGTGATCCGGAAGAAACTTCTGAGTACCATTCAATGCCTCCGCTGTTTCGGGCTATAAATACCTCAGATCCTCCGAAGCGCACTCTGTACCAGTCGCCTGGACCATCCTCAATCATTTCGAGTGAACTGCCTGCCCCCACTTCAGTAATCACATTCAGCTCATTTATCACGGGTGCATTTCTAAGTACTGCCACGGGTGTTGTTATGTGGATATATGGTTTAAGAAAAGAATCGGTCCTTACCCGGTAATTATCTGTAACTCCGTTATAATGAACAAATACTGACAGGATACTGTCACCGTTTACAGGTTCTTCAATCCCGTCAGCAATGGCTGCTAGATTTAATTCGGCCGTACCGTTTTGCACAGGAAACTCATTGCGTGCATAAACGGTGTCATCCAGAAATGTAACGTGTATGGATGCCCGGAATTCACTGTTCAAATTAGCGGTGCGCAGTGTATCGAATCTTATTTCCGTACCGCTTCTTCTCAGGAGTTCGGTTTCACCGGTATAAATTGGCTCGCCAACCGGTTGCAGGTTTGTAACTGAAAAAATAGCGAGTACTCCTGCTGTGACATTGAGTGCAAGCTTTTGATTTCCCGAGACTGCCGGAAGCAAGATCGATGAATTCGCAGCGAGGGCGGCAAAAGCGGCGCCGGCTAGACTTAATGCCATAAACGTCCATTTTGGCCTGTACTGCTGAATGGTTCTTTCTGCCCTTACTCTCTGAACGTACTCTTTTTCCACTACATCATGTACAGAAAAAGTAATAAACGGATTATCTGTGGTTGCCGCGCGTTCGAGAAGAAGAACCTTTTCTTCGCTCACTATAACGGGTGGCTGGCTTGAATCCACAGCTTGCTGATCGGTAACAACCCACCTGCTTGAAGTGCAGGATACCAAAAAAAACAGCAATGAAAAGAAAAGTATGGCCGGCAGTCTTTTCGACATAACCCTTTTAAAATGAAATAACGGCACCGTAACCTATAAGATGCCTCAGTTTAAACGAATCTTCTCCCCCGGAATCGGATAGCCAGAAAGGAATCTCATACCTCAGCACAATACCCCTTGGTTTTCCATGGTAATCAGGAATATTTAAAGATAACGAAAAACCGGCGCCGGCATTGGAAAACGACCCGGAAAGATCATTTTCGGTTATTTCAAGAGAAGTTCCGGTATCAAAGAAGAAGTAAGACCTGAATCTCAAAAACTCTGAGATGTATGGAATTTTATTAAATGCGACAGCGACCGGGTTCCAGTAATCAAGTTCTGCATTAAAAGCCAGAATACCGTTAAAAAGAAATGGGGATTCTATGCAACCGTTATCAACAGCTTCGTTTTGACAGGTTTTAAATGAATGAATATCCTGGTTTGTGTATCCCCGAAGATTAGCTCCGCCGGCTACCTGTACATTGCCGCTTTGCATCAGCCTGTTTGGTATGGTTCCCTTTGCACGCGTAGAGCCATTATCCATCCATTGTGCGGCTGGCTTGATACCTCTGGAGAACAGGTATTCCGGAGCAGTTCCTGAAGTCGCAAGCCCGGTAAATGCTCTTAGCCGGATTGCCCAATGTTCGTGAAGTTCTACCCGCTGTGTCGCCGTGATGGTTGTAAATGCATACACTTCATCAAGATACTGTAAACTTGCATCTGTACGAAGGTTGTACCATCCCAGTTCATGATCATTCTGAAGTTCAAACTTCACGGAAGTAAGGAGTTTATCATTTTCAGACCAGAGTAAGGGAAAAGGGGTGTATTCAAGGTCAAAGCGTTTTTCAAATGAATTGTAGATTCCGATCTCACGGAATCTTCTCTCATCAAAACCTTGCTGCCATCTTTTATTGAAACCTATACCGTGATTATGGTAACCGGTACGAATAGAACTTATGAACTGAATATTTGCTTCGCTCCCATATTCTGACCAGGGCTGAATGGGTTCAGTGAGCGACAGATAATAAGAAACGGGGAGATCGGGGAACCATAGGCCAAGCCATAAACCTGCATCAAGCCGGTGCGGGCCATCTTCAAATGTGCCGGGAACCTGCCCCTTAAGCCGCAATCCAACCCGGATTCCATCCACGTCATTATACCACAAATCGGGTGACGGAAGCAATTCATACCGCGCAGTTTGGGCTTCAGCTTCCTGAAGGTTAAAAAACGTCAGCAGCAGAAATAATGATAAAGTCAGTGAATAGATACGAGCCAATCGTCAAGTATTTGATTGGAGGTTAGTATATGATCTGTTAGTGTCAACAAACGTTGTTGTTCCGGCCAAAGTATCTTATTTATTGCTTTTTCAATCGGGAACCATTCATATTCAGAATGTTCTTCATTGAGAATAATATTTGAATCCGGTGAAATCCTTGCAGCAAATGCCGGAATAGCATGGATTTGATCGGTTTTCGGTTCGTAAAACCGGTTAATACCCGGGATTGCCCAAAATAATTCGGGGACAAGGCCGGTTTCTTCTTTCAGTTCCCGAAGTGCGGCTTGCCAGTAAAATTCATCCTGCTGAACTTTTCCACCGATCATTCTCCATTGCCCTTCATAAATATGCCCTGTTGCTCTTTTCAGCAACAGATAATCAATTTTATGGTTTATTTGTCTGTAGGGATAGAGGTCAATCAGTTTTTTTTTAGCCATGGTTTAAAACCTGCTCCTTAAAATACTCCAGTGTTTTAAGGAGCCCGGTTTTCCGGTCTGTTTTGGGTTCCCAATTCAGAATTCGTTTTGCCTTCGATATGTCTGGCTGACGAATTTGCGGATCATCTGCCGGTAGTTCTTTAAAAATAATTTCACTTTCGCTTTCTGTTAGCTCAATTATTTCTTTCGCGAAATCCAGGATTGATATTTCCTGCGGATTTCCAATATTTACAGGTTCCACTTCGCTGCTTTCGGCAAGCCGGTATATTCCTTCCACAAGATCATCAACAAACATAAAAGAACGGGTTTGGGAACCATTTCCGAATACCGTAATCGGTTCATTTTGAAGCGCCTGTCTAAAAAACGTTGGGAGCGCCCTTCCGTCACGCAACCGCATCCTTGAGCCATATGTATTGAATATCCGAACAATACGGGTATCGATTTTATGATACCGGTTATAGGCCATTGTCATAGCTTCGGCAAAGCGTTTCGCTTCGTCGTAAACACCACGGTAGCCCGTAGGATTCACATTCCCCCAATACGTTTCTTTTTGGGGATGTTCGAGCGGATCTCCATAAACTTCGCTGGTGGATGCAAGCAGATACCGGGCATTTTTTGCCCTTGCAAGCCCCAGCGTTTTATGCGTGCCCAGCGAGCCCACTTTAAGGGTCTGGATGGGCATTTCCAGATAATCTATGGGTGAAGCAGGCGAAGCGAAATGGAGGATCAAATCGACAGGCCCATCAACATCAAGATAATTTGTAACATCGTACTTTATGAATTTGAACCCTTCCTTGCCAATCAGGTGCGTGATGTTACCGGCAGAACCCGTGATCAGGTTATCGATGCAGATTACATCCCAGCCCTCGTTAAAGTAACGATCACACAAATGCGAGCCGAGAAAACCTGCTCCACCGGTAATAAGGACTCTTTTTTCCATAGCAAAAGTAAGTTTATGAGTTCTGTTAAGCCGGTAATACCGGCATTATTCATTCACGCTTGGCCTTCCAACGCTAATGTACGTTAAGCCTGCTTCTTCGGCACGGTTTAAATCGTAGAGATTGCGTCCATCAAAAATTACCGGGGTTTTCATGTCCGTGATAAATTTTTCCATATTAGGCCGCCGGAATTCATTCCATTCGGTGCAAATAATGAGTGCATCGATGCCCTTCAGAACCGAATCCCGGTCATCCATAAATTCCATTTTGGCAAGGGTTTCTTCTGAAGCTGCTTCCTTAAATGTATCTACTGCTTCCGGATCATATGCTTTCATGGAAACACCTGCCCTTGCAAGCTCCTCCGTGATATACAGAGATGGTGCTTCACGGATATCATCGGTTTCCGGCTTGAAAGACAGCCCCCATATTCCTACGGTTTTCCCGCTGAGGTTTCCATTGTAGAATTTATTCATTTTTTCAACAATAGAGACTTTCTGTAATTCATTTACTTTCATCACAGAATCAAGAATTTTAAAATCGTATCCAAGTTCTCCTGCAGTGTGGTGAATGGCCTGTACATCTTTAGGGAAACAGCTGCCGCCATAACCTATACCTGCAAAAAGAAACCTCTGGCCAATCCTTGAATCCGTACCCACTCCCCTGCGCACATTATCAACATTGGCGCCAACCCGTTCACAGATATTGGCAATCTCATTCATAAATGTGATTTTTGTAGCAAGCATGGCATTTGCCGCATATTTTGTCAGCTCCGAGCTGCGTTCATCCATTATGATTATCGGATTTCCGCTTCTAACAAACGGCTCGTAAAGTGCCGTCATCAATTCGGCAGCTTTTTCACTACCGGTTCCGATAACCACACGCTCCGGTTTCATAAAATCATCAACTGCAGCTCCTTCCCTCAGAAATTCAGGATTGCTCACAACATCAAAATCTTCGTCCGTTTTGGCTGAAATTTTTTCGTAAACCCTGTCGGCCGTGCCAACCGGAACCGTGCTTTTGTTCACAATCACACGATATCCGGGATATTGATTGAACAAATCGCCGAGTTCATCAGATACATCCAGAACAAAACTAAGATCAGCCTGTCCGTTTGCACCTGGAGGTGTGGGCAGACAAAGAAACAGAACATCTGACTGTTCAAACGCCTTTTCAAGATTCGTAGTGAATGTGAGCCGGTTTTCTCTCAATGCGCGTTCAAATACATGATTTAAACCGGGCTCATAAATCGGCACTTCGCCTTCCCGCATGCGTTGAATCTTTTTTTCGTCAATATCAACGCAGATCACATCATTTCCACTATCGGCGAAACAGGTTCCGGTTACCAGTCCTACGTATCCTGTACCAATAACTCCTATTTTCATTTGATTAGCTCTATCTATGATTAATTATCGTTCTATTTTTAAAATCTCCAGCTCGAGAGTGCCGGCCGGTACTTTTACATTTACCACCTGCCCTATCTCAGTTCCAAGAATAGCCTCTCCTATGGGTGAATCAACGGATATTTTTCCAAGTTTAAAATCTGCTTCGTCTTTTGAAACCAGAGTATATTTCATCTCTTTTTTCATATTCACATTGCGAATGGTTACTGTAGAAAGCAGGTATGCTTTGGATGTATTGATATTCTTTTCATCAATGATAGTAGCCGTGGCCAGTGTATTTTCTAGTTCGGCAATTCTTTTTTCAAGGTGGCCCTGTGCTTCTTTTGCCGCATCATATTCGGCATTTTCACTTAGGTCACCTTTCGAACGCGCCTCGGAAATTTCATTTGCAATTTCTTTTCGGCCGCGTGTTTTAAGGTCATGTAATTCTTTGTCCAGTTTTTCGTAACCTTCTCTGGATAAATAATTCTTCTTCATAAAAAATAGATGTTTCTTTGACTTTATTAAACAAAAATAGCAGAAAAATCTGCTATTCTCGGGTTTCCTTTGTCAATTATTTAGATTTATAAAAATATGATGATACGGGCTGTTTCCCAACCTTTATTTAACGGTATCGATATTTAGTTTATCAAGGATGCAAAATATTCGAACCTGGCAGACGAAGATACCGATTTCTCAGTCACTCACCGGAACTCTCAGCATTCGGGATACTGTTTACATCCTGAATGCAATCTACTCAAAGAGCGTGCACTTTATCCTGAGGCCAGTTTAGCCGAACCCCGAGACCTTCAAGCTCTGACTGGAAACCGCGAATCCTGTTACTGTTTTCATAAACCTGATGCGGTTCAAGGTTATGATTCTTGCAATAAGCGATCAGTGCTCCGGCCGATTCCCCGATATTCCACTCCACCGGCTGCAGCCTGTAACACCCGTTTGTGATGTGAGTGGTGCCAATGTTCTTGCAAGCCGGTATCATATTTCGAACTCTTTGCGGAATCAGGGCTCCAAGGGGTATCTGAAATGGCAGGGAACTGATATCGATATAGTTATTTCCTCTCGTGCTCGGATGAAGATCGATTCTGTATGCCCCGATTCCCACCGAGTCATGAAACTCGTAAGCACGCACGTACTGCTCGCTTAATCCGGTTTCCTGCATTCTGGCCTGCGTGCCTACATGCTGCTCAAGTACTGTAAACTTTGCTTTAATCCTGCGGCTCTCCCTGATGTAGGGGTGTTTGGCCATTCCGTGTTCTGTGCTAAAGACATCTCCCCTCAATCTAAGCCCCGGCCAGCCGTATCCGCCATTCGGACGGGGCGCTTCTGTCTGGAGCCAGTATATCAGCGACAGGTTGAGCTGTACGGCCTGTGCAAGGTGATACTCAACTATATCTTCCGGTTCATCCACGAGTTTGCCTTCGATATAGGCATGCTGAGGCCAATTAATACAGGCGATTGGCCCCCGATAAAAACCGGGTTCAAAATTATGGTGGTTCAGCACCTGCCGGTACGCCCACCAGCCATCCTGGTCAACCGGATCAAAAGGCAGGGTTCTTGGCTCAAGTGTCATTGGATGGGTATAGGTGAAGCTGAACAGCGGGCCAGGCCACGGAGGAGAAATATTTGGCGTATAATTTCTCCAAAAATCATACTGTTCAGGCTTTTCGATGGTGTAATCCTCCCCATCATGATATTCCAGCAAAAAACAGAGGTTAAATGCCTGTACATTTTCGGGATCAGGATATTCAGGCGCGTGCGGTTCACCTGTTTGATTGCGCCCTTCCGCACCCAGAACATACTCAACATGTCCCAGCTTTAATAAATCGCCTTTCTCGGTGGCATCGATAAACCATGGAGATTTCAACAAAATCCGGCCTTCGGTTCGGTTATCCTGAACGGTTACCGATTGAAAATGGTCACCTCTCACCTCCACTTCAACCGGCGTATGTTCGCGTAGTATATGAAGCTTGCCACTGCTCACCCATTTTGCGAGCATGGCTTCCAGCACGGCAACTGAAACCTGCGGCTCATGGGCAATCCGCGACACCCAGCCATCACCGGGGTTTAGAAATTCCTGGTCCTTCAGTGAATCAATAAGCGGGTAATTCCTGCGATAATAGTCCCGCACATCCCGGCGATATTGCTGATAGCTGCGTGACGCTCCGAAATCTTCTACCCAGGGATTTTCGTCGGGAGGAACCGCCTGCGAAGTTAATTGTCCGCCAATCCAGTCGGTGGGTTCGGTCATAATCACGGATAGCCCCATCTTGAGAGCCGATAGTGCCGCGGCACAGCCACCCGTTCCGCCACCAATAATTACGAGGTCGGCACTCCGTTCACTGCCTGGCTGAATCGTGGCAATCCCGGGTTTTGCAGATGATTTAATGTAATGTGACCCGAAACCTCCTGTCATAATCCCTGATGCAATGAGGCCTGTTTCTTTGAGAAATTCTTTTCTGGATTTGGGCATGGTAATAAAAGTAAATACAGAGTTAATTTTTAATGATCAAAAAATGAGAAATGTTTTGAAACTAAAAAAATTAATTCGTTAGCTCCTCGGCAATTCGTTTGTCTGAACTATGATTTGTATGATGGAATGATTACTCTGGTTTTATTAGCACGTAATATTTTGCCTTGTAAATATATTCATAACCTCCAACAATCATAGCTCATCATAAAATCAAAAAAATCATCGTTCAGACATTCTCACCGTCCGGGCCATAGACGTATTGATAGCCCAAAGCTTGCAGCTTCTCAATGGCGAGCTGTTCTATGTTATCTTCTGTCAACGTCAATTGTCTAAACTATGATTTGTATGATGGAGTGATTACTCTGGTTTTTATTAGCACGTAATATTTTGCCTTGTAAATATATTCATAACCTCCAACAATCATAGC
>SKKO01000341.1 GCA_007123715.1 Balneolaceae bacterium
CGAGAGTTTTGAAGACGAAAACGTAGCCCGCCTGATGAATGATGCATTCGTCAACATCAAAGTAGACCGGGAAGAACGTCCGGATATCGATCATACCTATATGACCGTATGCCAGATGCTTACCGGACACGGCGGATGGCCGCTCACCACCGTAATGACCCCTGATAAAGAACCGTTTTACGCGGCAACCTACCTGCCCAAACACAGCCGTCCCAACCGTATCGGTATGATGGAGTTTGTGCCCGCAATCGACAATGCATGGAAGAACGACCGGAAGAATGTTCTCAAGTCGGTTGACCGAATCAAAGATGGATTTTCCCGGACTCTTGATCTTGGAAAAAGTAGAGGAAGCCTTCCTCCCGACATCATCGAGCAGGCCCGGCAAACGCTGGCCGAACGATTCGATGCGTCCGATGGAGGTTTCGGACAGGCACCGAAATTCCCCTCTCCTCATAATCTGCTCTTTTTGATGAACCAATTCCGTACGGAAGGCGATCCGAAAGATCTTGAGATGGTGCGGCTAACCCTGGAAAAGATGCGGCTTGGCGGACTTTGGGATCATGTGGGTTTCGGATTCCATCGTTACTCTACCGACCGGCACTGGCTTCTTCCCCATTTTGAAAAAATGCTTTACGATCAGGCAACTATGCTTTTAGCTTATGCTGAAGGATGGCAGCTCACCGGTGAGCCACTCTTTCGTCAAACTGCTTTGGAAATTGCGGAGTATGTGGATGAATGCCTCACCTCACCCGAAGGAGCTTTCTATTCGGCTGAGGATGCCGATAGTGAAGGCGAAGAAGGTAAATTTTATGTGTGGAAAACTGGAGAAATCCGTCAAATTCTCAGTGAACAGGATTCCGAATTCTTTATTGACCTTTATGAATTTGAAGAGGATGGCAATTTCCACGACGAGGCCACCCATCAGAAAACAGGTGCAAACATCCCACACTTGAAGAAACCGGTTCCGGCTGAGATTATATACGACGTTCAAGGTTTTTTGCGGGAACTAAAAAATATACGTGAAAAGCGAGTTCGCCCCCTGCTTGATGACAAAATCCTGACCGACTGGAATGGGCTGATGATAGCCGCGCTGGCTCGGGCCGGGGTGATGCTGGATGAACCCATGCTGGTAGAGAGGGCGGCAAGAGCCTGGAGCGTTATGGAAATCCACTGCCTGAAAGAAGGAAGGCTACTTCACCGGCTTAAAGACAATGAAGCCGCTATAGAAGGCATGGCCGATGACTATACCTTCACCATTTGGGGGTTGATTGAGCTCTACAACGCAACCTTTGAGCCGGCATATCTGGAGAAAGCCGTCCTCTTACAAATACGTTTTGACACGGATTTTCATGATCAGGAGTATGGCGGCTGGTTTTTCACATCGGGCAATGCTGAAGAACTGCTTGGCAGACAAAAGGAGATTTATGATGGCGCGTTACCATCATCCAATTCAGTTGCAGCACATAGTGGAATCCGCCTCTCAAAGCTTACTGCAAAGCCGGAATTTGAAGAACGGGCTGCTTCCGTCTTCAGAGTATTCTCTGACCAGATCGCCCATGCCCCGGCTGGCTATACACATGTGATTCATGGCTATGCTCTGTTCCAGTCTGAGGCTGCTGAAGTGATCATCACAGCGAATAAACGGAATAACGACGTCGATAAAGCCATAGATCTCTGTCGTGAGTTTCTTCCAGCCGGATCAGTCATTCTCCTGAAAACTGAAGAAAACGGTGAATCACTAAACCGAACAGTACCATTTGTCAAAAACTATCCCATTCAAACAACTATTGCCATTTATATATGCCGTAATTTTCAGTGTAAAACACCGGTTTTTTCTGTTGAAGACTTAATAAAGGAATTGTCAGGTTGATCCCTTGCTTATTTTGCATTATCGTGCTGGAAGAAGCTGAAGAAATTAATTTTGAATTGTTTCAAACCCATTCTCTCCATTTTATTAAATCTGCCATAAAGATATGAGTCATGAGTAAGAACCCGAACGGTACCGTGACCTATTCGTCACAATATAATATCGGAACCATTGAATTTTACCACCCCAAAGGCAATTCGCTGCCAAAAATTCTGCTGAATACACTTGCAGAAACTATTACAACTGCCGGCGAGGACGAATCCAATCAAATCATCGTATTGAGAAGTGCAGGAGAAGGAGCTTTTTGCGCCGGAGCTTCTTTGGATGAATTGATGAAAATCACAAACGTTGATGAAGGGAAAGATTTTTTTAGTGGGTTTGCGAAAGTGATCAATGCCATGCGAACCTGTCCCAAACTGATCATATGCAGGGTTCACGGGAAAACAGTTGGTGGCGGAATCGGAGTCATTGCCGCTGCCGATTTTGTGATTGCCATGCAGGGCGCGTCTATCAAATTAAGTGAACTCACACTCGGGATAGGGCCTTTTGTAGTTGGTCCTGCTGTTCGCAGAAAACTTGGAGTGGCTTCTTTTGCAACCCTCGCACTCGATTCCAACACATGGTACGGTGCGGAATGGGCTTTATCCCACGGACTCTTCAACAAACTTACCGGTTCTGTATTAGAACTGGATTCGGAAGTAAATCGTCTTTCTGCCGACCTTGCCAGCAGCAATCCCGAAGCACTGGCTCATCTGAAAGATATCTTCTGGCAGGCAACAGGACACTGGGATTCAACACTCGACCAGCGGGCAGAGATCAGCGGCAGGCTTGTATTATCTGAATACACCACAAAATACATTGATGAATTTAAGAAAAGATGATTCAGATTTTAAATTAGCTTAGTTATAAGGAGGGGCACAGCTTTTCCTTATAAGAAGCTGTGGTTCCAGGTTTATCTGATTTTTTTTAAGGTCTTCTCCCCTCATGCAGCTAATCAATAATTCTGCCGCTTTTGCACCTTTGCCATAAACAGGTTGTTCAATGGTTGTTAAGGGAGGAATCATATATTTCGAAATCGGCAGGCCGTCGAAACCCACAACAGAGAACCGGGCCGGAACTTCTATTCCCCGCTCATATAACGCAAGAAGTGCACCCATGGCAAGTGTATCACTTGCACAAAATACTGCCGTCATTTCCGGAAAATGATCCAGAAAATGATTCATTGTCTGATATCCCGAGTGCTGGGAATAGTCTGCAATGACAGTAAATTGATTATTGAATGAAATTCCTGAGTCATTCAGTGCCGATCTGTATCCATTTTTACGGTTTTCAGTTTCCTCAACATTCTGATCTCCAAAAATTCCCCCGATATATTTATGTCCCAGATCCGTAAGATGTTTAACCGCCTTGTAGGCACCTGAGTAATTGTCCACATCCACGGAACATATTTCCGGGTAATTCGGATTGTGGCCTACCATTACGACAGGAATTCTGTGATCATCAAATTTTTGCACCGCAAATTCGGTGACTTCTTCATTCAGGCAGATTATTCCATCAAGGTGGTCTTCATTCAGTATGAGGTCATGCAATTCTTTTGGCATGGAAGTGGAAAAAAAAGAGAGACGAACATAATACCCCTGTCTGATGCATTCTTCAAAAATTCCGAGATAAAGCAGCGACCAATATCCATTACCAAGGCTTTCTTCTCCAATCCTGCTTGTTAGTACACCAACCTGAAAGGTGCTCTGTGTGGCAAGACTTCGTGCAACTGAATTTGGCTTGAAATTGTACTCATTTACAACAGCCATCACCCGGGTTCTTGCTTCTTCACTCACATTTGGATGATTATTCAAAACCCGCGACACCACTGAACGGGAAACGTGTGCAAGTTTGGCTACCTTATCGATATTCAATCGTTCCATAGAGAGCAAAGCATGTGAGAAAAATGCTGTATGTAAGCCGGTTTGGATGTTGAGACTGGCAGTTTAACGTGAATTTTTTAAAAAAAATTCTAAACCCGTCTAAACTTTTTTATCCGGACAAAGTATTTTATTCACTGATCAACAAAAATTGTTACAGTACGGCTTGAACGGCCAAGGCTGTTGAATGTTGCCAAGGTCACAGTATTTCCACCATTCAAATCTACAGGCCCGGTATATACAGGCGAGTCTGGTGTCACTTCATCACTATTCAGTGAATAGCGGATTTCGAGTCCCGGATAAAATGTATTTGCATAC
The DNA here is from genome assembly GCA_007123715.1 of Balneolaceae bacterium. Lineage (GTDB taxonomy): Bacteria > Bacteroidota > Rhodothermia > Balneolales > Balneolaceae > Rhodohalobacter. The sequence goes on from SKKO01000341.1 coordinate 4,105, forward strand.
AGCTGTCCATCCCGAATCATACCACCTGGTGGTGGCAATCTGTAATTAAGGCCTGGATAGAGATTGTCCAGCCTGTTCAGTTCGAATTGTCCAATCCGGTTTGCAAACTCATTCCAGGAAACATCGCGTTCATTCCACATTTGTTCACGGTTTTCGATTTGGCTCCATTGTGCATCGCCAACCCATGCACGTTCAGCCAATCCTAACAGGCGCGGCATTATCATGTATTCCATCGCACCCGGCCTGTTCACTGTTTCTGTCCATAATTGTCCCTGTAAACCAAGAATATTATCGCGTCCGTGAGAGGCGAGAATGGTTTCATTTTCATATTGATTTTCGGGAATCGGGTTGCCAAAATTATCCAGGACGGCATTCCTATATAGATTAAAGGGAATAAATGAATATGGCTCAATGGTGTCGAACATAGAAGCCCAATAAAAACCCGGTTCTTCCCAATGCTTGTTGTATGCGAAATCGAAGTAAAAATTAGATGCGTGAGACATAATTACCTTGTATCCCATATTGGCAAGAGTATAGGCATAGTGTTCTGTACCCGATCCCCAGGTGTTAGACCACACGTGCGGTATCACGGGTCCTGCAAACTGTGGATTTGGAATATGTTCGCCTGTTTCGGCGTCTTCCCTGAAAACCACTTCTTCCCAGCCTGCCATGTTGAGACCCCGATCCTGAAGTTTGGCAAGTAACCTGTCAAAAAAGTAAACCTGGAGGTCACGAACATTATCAATTCCTTCCTCTGCCATCAACCTTTGGCATGCCGGTGATTGCTCCCAAACTCCTTGTGGAACCTCATCCCCTCCAACATGAATGCTATTGAGCGGGGCTCCCGCAAGCGTGTGCATGTCTACGATTTCATCGATCACAAGCTCCAGAAACCGGTACGTAGATTCCAGGCATACATTAATCACATTATCATCAAAGTTCTGGATTGAACGATAGACGGAAGTATCGCCTTCTTCATCAAGCCTGTAGTAATCAGCTCCGCTTTCATCACCGTCTGTTTTCAGCCTTTCAGCCCTTACTTTCATCGCAACGATTGCGGCCCTGGCATGGCCGGGAACATCAATCTCGGGAATAACCTCTATATGCCTTTCATTTGCATATTGAAGAATATTCATATACTCCATGCGACTATACCATCCGCTGCCAAAAGATTGTCCCGGTACGGGATTGGGGCCTGAGCCATATGCAGGAATCAAATACTGATCTTCATTTTCTGTGTGTCCGCGCCTACCGCCAACCATCGTAAGTTCCGGCAATCCTTCAATCTCAAGGCGCCAGCCCTCATCATCAGTAAGATGAAAATGGAATTTATTCAGTTTGTAGGTTGCCATCAAATCGAGTAACAACATTACATCATCCACAGATAAAAAGTTGCGGGATACATCGAGATGCATACCACGGTAAGTAAAAGCCGGAGAATCTTCAACCAGCATCGCAGGGATGAGGAACTCCTCTGCATCCCTGTTGCTGATCAACGAGAGAAGACTTTGGATACCATAAAATATTCCGGCCGGGGTAGTAGAGGTAATCGTAATATTGTCAGATGTAATCTCAAGGCGGTACTCCTCGCTGCCGGCACCAACGGAAGGTTCCAGGTGCAGGTATATCCCGCTGGTGCTATCATCACCTGTTTGCATATGTGTAGTTGCCGGGACTCTGAATTGGCCAAGCAGCCTCGCCGCCAAAAAATCAGCCTCATTCACTAAATGAATATCGTGATAGATGTCAACTCCCTGCTGCAGTAGAAAAACCCCCTCGCCCGGAGTTATTTGTGCCGGAGTGGGAATAATTCTGCCAATATGTAACGGATTTAGCAAAGAAAGTTTTTCATTCCTGTTAAATGTGGATTCACCATCCGGCACTGGCACCCTGTCAGCTTCTGACCGGTTAACCTGTTCTGTGGACGTAAAAGGTGCAATATTTATCACCTCCACATTTTCAATGCGGCCGTCTTCAAAAACAAAATAAAATCCCTGTGGTGCATCCGAAAATTTGATGGCATGGAACATTGCCTTATAAGAAATATCCCGTTCTTCACCTGAAGCTATAGCCTCAAAATTTTCTGTTGGTTCCAGTTTAAAAAAATCTCCATTAATATGTGTGGCCACGAATAACGGCAAAAAACTATCCGGATCAATCGGACGAATCGAATTGAAGTAAAGAGTCCATCCCTGCGGGTCAAATGCATCCGTTCCGGTATTTCTAAGTGTAAGGGTTGCACTGAATTTATTCTCGGGTTCAAAATTTGATAGCAGCTGCCAGTCAATTTCTATGGGGGAAGCTGAAATCAAAAGTTGTTGCCCTTCGCGGGCACCATCACGCTCCTGAAAATCGCATGAAATGAGTAAAAGAGTAAAAAAAAGAATGGATGGAAGAATGGCAAGATGTAGCTGGCGTTCCATAATTATGGTTATTAAAGTAGCAGATAAATTTTCGTTCTTTTCAATATACAATCTCTTTTATACTGTTACCCGGTTCAACTCATTATCCAGATGAAACCATATGCTGGCAGCCAGGCCCAGAATCGCCGTTTTTTTTGTGCTGATCTCAGACAGTTTCACTTCAACGGTATCCCGGTAAATACTCAGTAAATGCTGATTCAAATACTTTAAGGTGGGATTCAGGATCAGATCACCGGATTTAGCCAGGCCTCCGGTTAATACAATAAGTTCAGGATTGAGTAAAGCAACGGTATCTGCAAGGGCTGTTCCAAGTATCCTGCCGGTAAACTCAAATGCTGAGAGTGCAATATCATCGCCCTGAAGTGCCGCATGGGTTATTTTTTTCGCCGTAAGTGAATGTTTTTCAATCCCGTCAAGTAACGATCCTGTTTTTTCGCCGGACGTCATTTCAAGTACGGTACGAACGATCCCTGTTGCTGATGCATACGTTTCGAGGCAACCATGCCTTCCGCAACCGCATAATCTGCCGTTATCAACTACCCTCACATGTCCAAGTTCTCCCGCATGCCCGTTGGTGCCAAGTAATATCTTACCGTCTACTACTACCCCACATCCAAGCCCGGTGCCAAGAGTAACTACCAAAAAGTTTTCTTTCCCCCCCGCCACGCCAAATATCATCTCCCCCACTGCTGCCGCGTTCGCATCATTAACCACAATCACCGGAAGGTTAAAAATGGCCTTTAAAATGCGGGCAACAGGTAATTTTTTTGGCCAGTTTAAATTTGAAGCATTATCAATAGTTCCCTCATGCTGACTGCCGGTTGGCGCGCCTATACTGATTCCTGTCAGAATATAATATTCCCCTAAAGAAAGCTTGAGTTTATCAATCTCTCCTGCAAGCCTTTTCAGGAACAGTTCGTAATGCAGGTTCTTCTCTGTCGGGATGGATTCAAATGCAAGAAGTTCACCCGAACGGTTTACAAGTCCGAATTTGGTGAAGGTTCCCCCCAAATCAATCCCTGCAACAATTTCCTCTTGTTTCATTCAAATATGTTTGGGATTGATTTATATTTATTCTGATATCGTTTAAACATTTAGAGTAAATCAGTGTATTTCATTTAATACCGTAAAATCCTGATTAAATCTTTAAAAGCAAACTTTATGAAAGCTAAAATCAATTTTGGAACCGATTCCAATCCGTTATGAAAGCAAGAATCATTATCTTAGAAAACCCAAAATAAGGAGCTAAAATCTGAAAATTCCGGAAAAAAGTATGGCGACAATTAAACACAAAACCGCATCCATTGACAAAAGGTTAACTTACTACGAGAAGATTCCCACCATTATTTATGAAAACAGTTCGGAAGCCTCTGAAGCTATTGCACATGAAATTGCAACACTTATCCGGGATAAAGCAAAAAAAGGGGCCAAAGCTGTACTGGGGCTTGCAACAGGTTCTACACCGGTTGGAGTTTATGAAGAATTGGTTCGTATGCACAAAGAAGATGGCCTCAGTTTTAAAAATGTAATCACATTTAATCTGGATGAATACTACCCCATTGATCCGAATTCCCTTCAGAGTTATATACGCTTCATGAATGAACATTTATTCGATCATATCGACATACCGAAAAATCAAATACATATTCCTGAGGGTTTTATAGATGAGGATGATATTCAGGCATTTTGTGACGGTTATGAGGAAAAAATTAACAAGACCGGCGGAATTGACATCCAGCTGCTTGGAATTGGCAGAACCGGCCATATTGGATTTAACGAACCAGGTTCCCGGCCCGACTCTCAGACCCGTTTAATTACTCTCGATAAAATTACACGAAAAGATGCTGCCAGCGATTTCTTTGGAGAAGAATATGTGCCTCGCAGGGCCTTAACCATGGGTGTGGGCACCATTATGAGTGCCAAACGTATCTTTCTCATTGCATGGGGCGAAGGCAAAGCGCAAATTATCCGTGAAACAGTGGAAGGTGAAATTAAGGAGAGTATACCCGCAACCTACCTGCAAAACCACCCGGACACCACCATCATTCTTGATGATGCTGCATCTGAAAAACTGATGCGTATCAACACCCCATGGCTGCTCACAACGTGCGACTGGACCGACCCAAAACTGGTACGTAAATCCATTGTTTGGCTTTGTCAAAAAGTTGACAAACCTATCCTTAAATTGACGGACGAAAATTACAACGAAAACGGGATGGCCGACCTCATTACCAAGCAGGGGCCGGCTTACAATATTAATATCCGGGTTTTTAACGAACTCCAGCACACGATAACCGGATGGCCGGGCGGTAAGCCCAATGCTGACGACACCTACAGGCCCGAACGCAAGTCACCATTCCCTAAACGTGCACTGATTTTCAGCCCGCATCCCGATGATGACGTAATATCCATGGGCGGCACCCTGATTCGGCTGGCTGATCATGGCCATGAAGTTCATATCGCTTATCAAACTTCCGGTAATATTGCTGTGTTTGATGATGATGTAGTGCGATTTGCCGACTTTGTACTCGATTATTCGGAAGCTTTTGGAATGAAGGAGCAGAAAGCGGAGAAGCTGTTTAGAAAAGTGAACGAATTTTTAAAAAACAAACAACCCGGACAGGTGGATTCATCTGAAGTAAAAAAAATAAAAGGATTGATTCGTCGTGGTGAGGCTAAGGCAGGCGGTCGTTATTGCGGTGTCCCGGATGAGAATATGCATTTTATGGAGATGCCATTTTACGAAACAGGGCGTGTAAAGAAAAATCCGATATCGGATGAGGATATTCAATTAACCGTTGATCTTCTTCGTAAAATAAAGCCCCACCAGGTTTACGCTGCCGGCGATCTTTCAGATCCTCACGGTACTCACAGAGTGTGCCTGAACGCAATCTTTGAAGCACTGGAAGTGATTAAGAAGGACGACTGGGCAAAAGATTGCTGGGTATGGCTTTACAGAGGTGCGTGGCAGGAATGGGATATCAACGAAATAGAAATGGCTGTTCCGCTGAGCCCTGAAGAACTCAAGCGAAAACGGCGGGCTATATTCAAACATCAGTCGCAGAAAGACCGCCCGCTTTTCCCCGGCTCGGATGCACGTGAATTCTGGCAGCGTTCAGAAGACCGGAACCGGAAAACTGCTATCATATATGACGACCTTGGTTTAGCAGAGTATGAAGCCATTGAGGGTTTTGTGAGACACCATTTTTGAAGCTGATTCAATGTGTCAGACCGTACGCCGGAGAGCTTCTCCGGTCTGGAAAGCCTTATCATACCCGCAATTATTTGAAGGTTCTGGAAAAGGCAGGAAGGTTTTAGCCACCCCCGCAGGGATCCCTATGGGAGAAGACACCAAGACTCAAAGGTGAAAAAAAAAAATTTAATGTCCTCTCTAGTATGTTGTTGCACAGCTTATTGGGAAAATATTAGTGGCTAACGATGAAAGATTTGTTACGTTCTGCACTCAACATTTCAACAGTTCAATGCCAAAGCATCCCTTCGGTACACATCCTTCCAATAACCCCTCGACCCGGTTTCTCATATTTCCTGAAACCCTCGCCCGGGGGGTATTTTCCGGAATTTTAATCCGTCAGCTAAAGCAGACGGCAATTGTATCATATTCAGTATGCCCTCCCTTCGACATTCCTGTGACCCTCGTCCAGATTCCTGCAAATCCATACCCTGCAAGATGAAGCCAGGGTATCTCACATAGCTATACTTTGAAATTGATTTAAAAAAAATTCTAAATTTATCCACATGCACAATCCATTTTTACCGTTTTCACAAAATATTCTTTAAATTCATGATAATATCATCCAGACTTAATCGCTGAACCTAAAAAACCTCCCAATGGAAAGAATGTCCATTCTTGCCATTTTACTTGTTACAGGCATCCTCTTGTTGTTTGTTAAAACAGATACATATGCCCAACAGAATCTTGACAGGATCTCGATTAGTGAGAGAAGCGACGGCAAGGGATTTGTAATTCGAAATCACCTGACCGCTACACCTGACTCTTTTAAAATTACACAACCCTCCTCTGATCTTATCCAGTTTATGATTTACTCAAGCAATCTGGATGTATCTGATCTAACAAAACCTGATCTCCCCGGTTTCGTTAGGAACATCGAATATCAAAACAATGATGCCGGTTTTGGTTATGACATTTTTCTGGAAGAAGGCAGTTATTTCAGTACAACAGCCTATCATGACCGAAATGGAGTACATATTTTGATTGGGCTTGAACACGCCACCCGGGAAGTTGTTGATCAAATTACAGCCAACTCAGATTTTGTCTATTGGTATGATTATCAGGAAAACAACGTTGAATTCGACTTTAGATTTAGTGCCGATGATGATGCTTTTATCCAGATGAGGAATAACAATGGTTTTAATGTAATTGTAATTGATCCGGGACATGGGGGGCACGATCCAGGAGCGGTAAACCGCAGCCTTGGTATTCGGGAAAAAGATATTGCATTGACTGTTGCATTAAAAGTCGGGGAATACATTAACCAGTATATGCCGGACGTAGAAGTGGTTTACACCCGCAAAGACGATCGGTTTGTTGAACTTTCCCGTAGAGGTAAAATTGCCTCTGAAGTAAACGGTGATTTGTTCATTTCAATACATGTAAATTCGGCCCGCAACTCTCAGGCTCACGGTGCAGAAATCTATTTCCTTGGTTTGGCCAGAAGTGCCTCTGCACTGGAGGTGATGAAACGCGAAAACAGTGTGATAGATCTGGAAAACGGAGGAGGGCCTACTCAATTAAGCGAGGAGGAGTTACTCATATTCGAACTGGCAAACGCCGGGAATATAGCCATCAGTGAGCGCATTGCCATGATGATGGAAGATCAGTTTCGAAGCAGGGCACAGCGGCGGTCACGCGGTGTTAAGCAGGCCGGGTTTATGGTTCTGTGGAACCTGCCGATGCCGGCATTACTCGTAGAAATCGGCTTTATCACCAATCCCAATGAGGCGCGTTACATGTCTAGTGAGAACGGGCAGACCATTCTTGCTTCTGCCATATTCAGAGCCATTCGTGATTTTAAACAGGAGTACGACAGAAGTCTGCGCCAAACCAATAACAGGGTCAGTAATGACTGATCCGCCACTCATTATCGGAGTTGCAGGTGGCAGTGGTTCCGGAAAAACCACTGTCGTAAATAAAATTGTGCAGGGTATTGGCAAAAAAAATATACTTCTCATCGAACACGATTCCTATTACCGGGATCTAAGCCACTTAATACTTACAGAACGTCAAAAACAAAATTTTGACCACCCTTCAGCACTAGAAACCGAGCTCATGATTCGCCATCTGGATGCGCTCAAAAAAGGATATAAAGTAGAACTGCCCGTTTACGATTTTGTAGCCCATACACGTACTGAAAAAACCATTGCTGCGGCTCCGCGGGAAATTATTCTTATTGATGGCATCCTCATTTTCGTTGAACCAAAATTAAGGGATCTAATGGATATCAAATTATTCGTAGATACTGACGATGATGTTCGTTTGCTGAGAAGGCTAAGGAGAGACATCAATGAACGCGGCAGGGATTTTGACGGGGTTTTAAACCAGTACGAGAAATTTGTAAGGCCCATGCACCTTGAGTTTGTAGAACCCAGTAAACGCTATTCAGATATCATCATCCCGCGTGGCGGTGAAAATCACGTAGCCCTCCGGATGGTAATTGCGCTAATCAAAGAGAGATTAAGCGAATAACCTGCTGCGCCCCGCCTGATCGTCATCCATTCTGAAACCTTTATTTTTTAACGGGCCATCAGGGTTACTATTTGATGATCCCCCGGAAACAAGATGGGAATATCAGGAATTGAGATGTTTCAGTTTTTGGAAGTGTGATGATTACCAAAATCTCTGAAGAGGCCTTGTGTAAGCAATCAGCAAGCTGTAAAGTACCTGTTCAAATATTGACAGGTTTTGTTCTTCCAGGATAAGTGTAAACAATTTCCAGTCTCAAAATAAATGATCTGATTTTTTCAATTTACTGAGATTTCGGATAAATGCTTCCATACCATCAAATAACAGAAACTTCCCTTCTATAACTGTAAATTCCCGCCCAATCATACTTTCTATAATGGAAGAGTCACCACCGGTCACATAAATTTCCGCTTCCTGATCTAAAAGACGCAAGCGCTGAATAAAAACCATTATTGCAGCTTTAAACCCATCAAATAATCCAATATTTATACATTCTATCGTTGATTTTCCGGGAAATTTTAGAATTTGATTTTCGGTTGCTTGTGGCAATTCAGGTAACAATTCATTCATAGATTTCTTCAATACGGCAATACCCGGCATAATTACGCCTCCCTGGAAAACACCTTGCTTTGTCATATAATCAATGGTACAGGCTGTGCCGGCATCAATCACAATTGCACTTTTCCCGGAGTTTTGTATTGCACCATAACAAGCCAGAAACCGGTCCATGCCAAGCGTTCCCGGTGTTTCGTAATTTAAATTAGCGGATGGGATTAACCCCGAGTGCAGGCCATAAACTTTTAAATGCTGAAATCCTGACTCGATCTTTTCAGTAACATCCTTCCTGACCGAACTGTAAATTAGCCCGGCAAGATTTTTATGATGCTTTATATAATCCTCCAATTTCCCCAATTCATGAAGTGGCCCCCTGATAAGAATACGCCATTTATTTTCCTGATCTTTTGAGGCCAATTTAAATGAACTGTTACCTATATCAAGATAAATTGGATTCATTTGTGTAGCTTTCGAGTGTATGATAAAAATTTAAACAGGTAATAAAAAGGTACATAAATCAACAATACAATATGCATTTAGAAAACAAAATTGCCATTGTAACAGGAGCCAGCAGCGGAATAGGCATTGAATTCAGTAAAAAACTTGTTTCCAGAGGGGCTGTTGTATACGGGTTAGCACGAAGATTAAGTAAACTGCAGGAAGTGCGCGAACAAATCGGCAACAAATTTATTCCTGTACAAATGGATATAACTAAACCGGAAGACATTTCGAACTGGGCGCTTAGTACTTTTCAGGATGATCATTTACCCCATATCCTGATCAATAATGCCGGACTTGGCTATTTTGGAAATGTAGAAGACATGTCAGTAGATGACTGGAATACCATGGTAAATACAAATCTGAATGGTGTTTTTTATCTCACCCGGAAAGTTGTGCCGCTTATGAAAAAAAATGATAACCACTGCCATATTATAAACATTGCATCTGTTGCCGGTTTACTCGGGAATCCGCAAATATCAGGTTACAATGCAACAAAGTTTGGACTTCGCGGTTTCAGCGAAGCTCTTTTTAAAGAACTTCGCTATCACGACATTAAGGTCAGCACAATGTTTCCCGGTTCAATAGACACTCATTTTTTTGATACCGCGGGTGGTTCCGGAACACATGCCAATATGTTGCAGGCCTCAGACGTTGCAGATACGTTGCTATATCTGCTTGAAACACCCGATAATTTTCTGATTAACGAAATCACATTAAGGCCGCTGAATCCCAAAAATCCTGATGATTTATGAAGTATATTACTGTTTTTTTTATACTTATTCTCATTACTTCGGCAGCTTGTGATGAACCGGTGCCACCTGATTTAATCCCGGAAGAAACGTATAAACGAATGTTTATCGAATTCACAATTATTAATCAATACGACCAATTATTGTTGCAGGGAAGAAGCCGTGAAGAGCTGCGGGATATGGTTTATGAACAATATGGCGTAACACCTGAAGAATTCAGAAACTCTCACCGCTATTATGAAAGTAACATTGACAGGCAGTTAAAACGAATTGATGAGATTAACCTTATGATGCGGGCTGAACGTGATACTCTGATGGAGGCAGAAAAACAGTATCATTATGAGCGGCGTTCATCGGCTGAGGAATTGCGTCAGCGTATCCTTAACCGGTAAACAGTCTCAACCCCTTCAATGGCCTGGACAATATTCTCGCGTTGCAAATACATCAGAACGGTTTTTAACTTTCTTTTTTTCCACCCGAGCTGCAGCATTATTTCTCTCGCAGATTTCGCCTCTTTCTGAAGCAAGGTTTTCAGTTTGTGAAGATCACTTTCATTAATCGATTCTGTTTTACCTGATTTTCCAATGCAATTATCACAGTTACCACAGGGTTCACAATCATTTTCACCAAAATATCTTCTTAAAAAGACCTCGCGGCATATAGAGGTCTTTGCATATCGTGCCATATATTCCAGCTTTTTCAGCAAAATGTCCCTGTAATTGTATGCTTCCCCGGGGTCTATTTGCAATTTTTTCATTCTGCTGCCGGTGATTTGGATGAGGTACTTGTCACCCTGCCACACATATTTTAAGATCTGGTCGATTTCTGAAAAAACTCTCAAAGCTTTTTTTAACTGATTGGTTTGAACACCCAGTTTTTCGAGCAGTACTGATTCATTCACATAATGAACGTTACGAAATGACTGCGGCCCGAATTGTCGGACAAGAATATCCAGAAATTCCGATTTTACCGGTTCAGCACTGTCGATAATTGACAGGAGGTAATTTTGTTCTGCTATGAAGTGAACACCCACACGGGTTTCTTTCAAGTCAAAAATTTGGACCACATCAAGCCGCTGAAGCAGTTGAATTGCATACCGGATTTTCCCGATTGATAAGCCGGAGCGTTTAGCAACGTTCTCAAATTGAACGGATTCCGGCTCTTCATGTATGCTCCCGGAGGCGAGGCCAAGCTCATCACAAAGTGCATTATAAACCTGTACCAGAACATCATACTCTGGATAATTATTTAGAATCCGGCTTTTTAAATAGTCCTCGTCACTCTTTTTGAAAATTAAAACGGGGTAACTTACTCCACCATCTCTTCCTGCCCTGCCTGCTTCCTGATAATAGGCTTCCAAAGAAAATGGCATCGTGTAATGCACAACGTACCTGCAATCTGCTTTGTCGATACCCATTCCGAATGCATTTGTGGCCGTAACCAAAGGAATTTTTCCTGAAATCCACTCCCTCTGAACAATATTTCGTTGGTCGCCGGATAGACCCCCATGATATGCTTTCGTGCTGATCCCTTTTTTCGAGAAAAAGACTGCTAGATTTTCACAATCTTTTCTTGTTGATGAATAGACAATTCCACTCCCCATTTTCGCAGCTTTTATCACCGTTTTAGTTAGTACATTCTTTTTCTTTTCAGAGTGAGTTACCCACCAGTGCAGGTTTTCGCGCTTGAAACCGTTCATCACAATTTCCGGCTGATGAAACTGTAAAACTTCAAGAAGATCTTTTTTTACTTCCGGTGTAGCCGTTGCTGTAAGTGCCATCCAACGGGTTTCTTCAGAAAGATCTTCCAGTTCATGCCGAATTTTTCTGTAAGCCGGGCGAAAATCATGTCCCCATTCCGATATACAATGAGCTTCATCCACAGCAATCAGGGAAATATTAAGGCGGTCCCGGTCGGCTTTCCAAAGATCTGTGGAAAGCCGTTCAGGAGAAATATACACCAGGCGATACATACCGTTCCTCGCATTTATCATCCGTTGCTCAACTTCATAGGAAGGAAGTGTACTGTTGATGAAAGTTGACCTGATACCGATCTTTTGAAGCTGATCAACCTGATCCTGCATCAATGCTATAAGCGGTGAAATTACAATCGTTGTTCCGTCAAGCATCATTGCAGGGACCTGGTAGCAAAGCGATTTACCACCTCCTGTAGGAAACAGAACAAGGGTTTTTTTGCCCTCAAGAACGGAAGAAATGGCTTTTTCCTGGCCATTTCTGAATGAATCGTATCCCCAGTATTTTTTCAGAACGCTTCTCGCTTCACTGAGGCTGAGTATACTCATACACGTGTATCAGATATTTCGTTAATAGGAACTGCTTTCAAGATACGTTCTCAGCGCAGGATAAAGTAATCCATAAGATTAAAAACTGACTACAATTCCAAATTTGAAGTACAGCAGATCGGTTTTAGACCGGCTTATATCATAAAATACATTTCCGTTTTCTATACTGATCGATCCTTGTTGAAGATACTCAGCTTCATGTCCCAGCATATATCGGCTGGCCAGTGTCAGATAAACTGCTGCCGGGCTGGTTTCTTCACGAACCGGAACTTTATCCTGGTATACACGCAGTTGCAATCCTGTCCCGAATCCGTAACTTAAAGCAACATCCTCAAAATTTGTATCCCGGAGCTTGTCCTCACTGCTGAATGATCCTCTCTCAAGAATAGCTGTTTCTGTGAAAAAATAGTTAAATCCGAACAGTCCTTCAACATAAGGCCTGAACGCCTGTGGCTGTGGAATCAATCTGAGTAAAAGATTGCCCGCAACAAGATTATACCGGTTTTCCACTTCAACTCTCAGATCGGGAATGGTTGTGCTTAACGGTTCCTCTCTCACATCCTTGCCAAAATTCATAAAACCAAAATCGAGGCCAAGCATCAACGGTGTGTTCGGAAATTGATATGCACCGGAAATACCCAGGCCAACTCCGGCCCTGTCGAGCTGATCACTAAAATCCCGCTGAGGGATTCCAATGTCAAGGTCAAGGCTTAACTGTAGCTCCTGGGCAGCTGTATGAACATGCCCGATGAACAAAAACAATACAATTATAAGAGTGGTGGTTCTCATGGCCTGTCTGAGTAATTTTGGTTCCTTTCCATACGCTTACTGATGAAATGAAAATCAGTAAGCGCTAAAGCATTTTAATTATTTTTGGCATAAAAAAAACCCTGGGCTCAATGGAGATCAGGGTTTCTAAAGTTAACATTTTAATCACTTATTCCAAGGTGTAAGCGCCCCGGCCAAGACTAAAAAATTGCCTTCATGTATTCTCTCCGCATTTCAGCGATAGAAGAAATACTTATACCAACCGGACATACTGCTTCACATTCGGCGTAATTCGAACAGTCTCCAAATCCTTCTTTCTCCATTTGTTCTACCATTGCGATGGTTCGTTTGGAACGTTCGGGTCTTCCCTGGGGAAGCCTGTTTAAATGAGACAGTTTAGAAGCTGTAAAAAGGGATGCTGAAGAGTTGGGGCAGGCAGCCACACAGGCTCCGCAACCAATACAAGTTGCATAATCAAAAGCCTGGTTCGAAACATCCTGCTCCACGGGAATGAGGTTTGCTTCAGGTGCGGCACCGGTTTTCACGGAAATATAACCTCCTGCTTCAATGATCCGGTCAAGTGCCGTGCGGTCTACCACCAGGTCTTTAATCACGGGAAATGCCCCCGCACGCGGTGGTTCTATCACAATGGTATCTCCATCGCTGTATGTTCTCATGTGAAGCTGACAGGCTGCAGTCTTGTGTTTGGGCCCGTGTGCTTTTCCGTTGATAACCATATTGCAGGAACCGCAAATTCCTTCCCGGCAATCGTAATCGAACTCAACAGGATCGTTTCCTTCTTTTATGAGCTTCTCATTCAGTACATCAAGCATTTCAAGAAAAGACATATGCTCATTCACACCAGCGAGTATGTAATCCTCAAAATGGCCTGAGTCATTTGTGTTTTTTTGCCGCCAGATTTTCAGGTTTATCGTCATATCACTCATAAAATCTCTTTATTTATAACTTCTTTGTTTCAATTCCACGAACTCAAAGTTCAGTGACTCTTTATGTAGTTTGGTTTCAAGCTTGCCATTTACACCGAGAAATTCATAGGCAGATACAAAAGCATAATCTTTATCATTCCTGATAGCTTCACCTTCTGCTGTCTGATACTCATCTCTCAGGTGGCACCCACAGGACTCATTTCTGTCGAGTGCATCAATTGCCATGAGTTCAGCAAGTTCAAAATAATCGGCCACACGAAATGCAAACTCAAGGTATTTGTTATAATAGTTTTTGTCACCGGGAACCCGAACGTTTTGCCAGAATTCATCGCGCAGTTTTCGAATTTCTACTATTGCGCTTTCCAATCCTTCTTTGCTTCGGGAAATTCCGACTTTATCCCACATAATTTTTCCAAGTTCCCTGTGGAATTCGATGATGGTTTTATCCCCTTTTATTACAAGCAATTTATCGAGCAGTTTGGAAACACTGTCTGCCGCTTCGCTGAACGCTTCATGGCCTGTACTAATTTTCTCCAGTTTTTCCCTGGCAAAATAGTCACCTATAGTGTAAGGGATGATGAAGTATCCGTCAGATAAGCCCTGCATCAGTGCACTGGCACCAAGCCGGTTTGCACCATGGTCTGAGTAATTGGCCTCTCCAGCCACGAAAAGTCCGGGTATATTGCTCATCAGGTCATAGTCTACCCAAAGGCCGCCCATGGTATAGTGAACTGCCGGAAAAATCCGCATCGGTATTTCGTATGGGTTTTCATCGGTGATGTTCTGGTACATATCAAAGAGGTTTCCATATTTTGCCTCTATCACTTCCCTGCTGTCGCGCTTGATAGCATCCCTGAAATCCAGGTAAACCGCAAGGCCGGTTTCACCGACTCCGAGGCCTTCATCGGTTACAAGTTTCGCACTTCTGGAGGCAACATCACGCGGTACAAGGTTGCCAAAACTTGGATAACGCTCTTCGAGATAGTAGTAACGTTCATCCTCTGGAATTTCATTTGGCGGCCTTTTGTCGCCTTTATTCCTCGGAACCCAGACACGCCCGTCATTCCTGAGGCTTTCACTCATCAGGGTAAGCTTGGACTGGTAATCGCCTGAAACCGGGATGCAAGTAGGGTGAATCTGAACAAAACACGGATTTGCGAATACAGCCCCGCGTTTGTGGCATCTCCATGCAGCTGTGGCATTTGAGTTTTTGGCATTGGTTGAAAGATAAAAAACATTACCGTACCCGCCGGTGCACAAAACTACTGCGTCGGCCTCCCATTTTTGAATTTCGCCGGTTACAAGATTACGGGTAATGATACCTCTCGCTTTTCCATCAATAATAACCAGATCAAGCATTTCCTGCCGTGGAAAATCCTGGATCTTTCCGGAATGCACCTCCTTCATCATCGCCTGATAAGCTCCGAGAAGAAGCTGCTGACCGGTTTGGCCACGGGAATAAAATGTTCTTGAAACCTGTGCGCCGCCAAATGAACGGTTATCCAGCAATCCACCATACTCACGTCCAAAAGGCACGCCTTGTGCCACAGCCTGGTCAATAATATGGTTAGAATTTTCGGCAAGCCTGTACACGTTTGCTTCCCGGCTGCGATAGTCCCCGCCTTTTATGGTATCATAAAAAAGGCGCCAGACGCTGTCACCGTCATTCTGATAATTTTTTGCGGCATTAATACCACCCTGCGCAGCAATACTGTGAGCCCGGCGGGCTGAATCCTGGATACAAAATGTAAGTACATTGTATCCGAGCTCAGCAAGGCTGGCAGCTGCTGATGCCCCGGCTAAACCGGTACCAACAACAATGATTTTGTATTTTCGCTTATTGTTCGGAGATACAAGTTTTACATCTCTTAAATAAGTACTCCACTTTGATTCCAGTGGTCCTGAGGGAATTTTAGGATCTAAATTCATAATCTGTTCGTTGAACGTTTAATATCTGTTAATTGCAATGGATAAGTGCCGCGTCACATCCGCCGCCGAAATAGATGTAGAGCGGAATAACCAGGAAACCTACAGCAATAAAAATGGCTGCAATTACACCAATTGAGTAAATCACCGCAGAAGCTTTTTTACTTCTCAATGTCAGAGATGTAAATGCGCTCCAAATGCCATGACCAAGATGGGCTCCGAGTAGTATCATCACAAATGTGTACCCAAAAGCATAAAGGGGATTTTGGAATGTGTCGATTACAAGGGTTTTAACATCATGAACCACAGTACCATCAGCAAGCATGGCATCACCCATATCTCCAAGTGCAAAGGTGTTGATGTGGAAAACAACGAAAATGAGCAGAACAACCCCGGTAAAAGCCATACTCCTGGAGCTCAGGCTTTGTTTACTTGGTCCTCCCTTGCTGCTGTAAACTTTATAATCTACAGGTCGGGCTTTTCTTTTCTTGAGCCAGATACTGATTCCAATCCATGCATGAATTACAAATATCAGCAGTAAACCGATTCTTGCAATCCAGAGCAGAGGCCCAAACTGATGAAGAAAATATGAATAACTGTTCATGGCGTCCGGATCACCAAAAATGGCAAGGTTGCCGGCAAGGTGGAAGATGATAAAAAAGACGAGAAGTACTCCGGTGATTCCTGTCAATATTTTCCGGCCAACCTGCGATTGAAACGCTTCTAATAAAGATGGCATGTTTTTATACGAATAAATTGTGTTACCTGATTCTTTTTATACTAAAAAAACAGGATGAATTTTCTTTCAGTCCCCCCTATTCTTTAGACTTATAAATTCGTTTCTTTTGCCATAAAAGGCAAGATATTTAGAATCAATGTGTCGATTCTCATCTTATCAAGAAGTTGTCTAAATTATCGGAAACTACGACATTATTAATTGATTTTGTTCTATACAGTTACATCCGAATTTCAATATGACTATCGCATCAGGGGGTCAAAATTTCTTGGTTTTCTTCATCATGCCACTTCCATTAACGATGCAGAAAAGGTGCGGTCTGTTGTCAAATCTGAGCATCCCACAGCCACACATCACTGTTATGCTTTTACGGTTAATCCCTGTGAACCGGTTGAAATGGCCGCTGATGACGGTGAACCGGGTGGCACGGCTGGCATGCCGATACTCAATACCCTGCGTTCTTTTCAAATGATGAATGTAATACTGATTGTAGTTCGATATTTCGGTGGAACAAAACTTGGCAAATCAGGGCTTATTGAAGCCTATCGGGAAACGGCAGCAGGCACCATCAGTCAGGCCTTGCTGAAAAAACTAATCCCCTTAAAAACATATCGAATTGTTTATGATTATGCCCTGCAGGGGTATATTGATAAACTGAAAAATGATTTTCCTCTCACTGAGATAGACGCAACCTACCTTGAAAAGGTTGAACTTCTTATTGGCTGCCCGTTTGATGACGTTTTTAAATTTGAGACTGCATTATTATTAAAAAAACATATTCTGAGCAATGTTGAGGCAAGAGGTGAATCCTTTCTGATCAAAACGTAAATTTATTGCTGATTCCAAGCTTTAAGCTGTTTAACTTACGTAACTTCACGAAAAATGAACGGCATGGATGGTATTTTAATTTACACTGACATCAGGCAAATGCCCGTTTAAATCCGATATCCAATTACATGAAACTATATACAAAAAAGGGCGACAAGGGTTATACGTCTTTATTTGGCGGTACAGCCATCAAAAAAAACAGTGCCCGGCTGCATGCCTATGGCACCGTAGATGAATTGAATTCGTTGTTTGGCCTTATTCTTTCTCAAAAACCCGATTCAACAATAACAGAAATTATCAAGGAATTACAAAATCAGCTTTTTATTCTTGGGGCAGATCTTGCAACACTTCTGTCAAAAAAAACAAAAATTAAACGCATCGGCAAAGACGAAATTGAAACAATCGAAAACTGGATCGATGAATTCGATGGGCAGCTACCCGAACTTACTTCTTTCATATTACCGGGAGGATCACCGGCCGGTTCTACATTACACCTTGCAAGAACCGTATGCCGCAGGGCTGAGCGATTCGCAGTGGAATTGAAAGATGAGGGCGCTGTCACCGAAGAATCCATCATATATCTGAACCGTCTTTCAGATTTGCTCTTTGTTCTTGCGCGTTATCAAAATTTCAAAACTGGAATCGAAGAAATGAAATGGACGCCTGGTAAATAAATTACGCCTGTGCAGCTATAAAATAAATAACTATCTCTATGGCATTAATGATTTCTGTTTCGGGTATCCGGGGAATATTCGGATCGCATCTGACCCCAAAAAACCTGGTTTCTTTCACGGCAGCTTATGGAACATGGCTGAGTGGCGGTTCGGTAGTGGTTGGAAGGGATTCCCGTGTAACAGGGCAAATTTGTGAAGACATTGTCTGTGCAACATTACAAAGTACAGGGTGTAATGTCATAAAAGCAGGAATTGTGCCCACACCAACTGTGGCAATGGGGGTACTGAAACACAAGGCATCCGGTGGAATTATCCTGACAGCAAGCCATAACCCTGAGGAATGGAATGCAATTAAAATGCTCAATTCAAAAAGTGAATTTCTTGACGCTGAACAAGGCCGGCAGGTTCTGGAGATCGCCAATGACGAAAAAATCAAATTTTGTCAGTTCGATCAAATCGGCACCATTTCATATGATGACAGATTGGTCGAATATCACATAGAGAAAATCCTCGCACTCCCTTACATCGATGCAGACCTTATCAAAAAGCAGCTTTTTAGTGTTGCCGTTGATGCAGTTAACGGAGCCGGCTCTGTTGCCCTACCAAAACTTTTAGACCGGCTTGGATGTGATGTGCATAAATTGCACTGTGAACCCACCGGAATATTTCCGCATAATCCTGAACCTTTACCCGAACACCTTGATGAAATCTGCGAATATGTTACCAGAAACAACTGCGATCTGGGAATTGTAACCGACCCTGATGCCGACCGGCTTGCAATTGTGGATGAAACCGGCAAGCTATTTGGAGAAGAATACACGCAGGTTGCAGCTTTTGATTTTCTGTTGAGCAAGAAAAAAGGCGATACAGCCACGAACTTATCTTCATCCCGGGCAGCAGATGATATTACCAAAAAATATGGGGGTGTATGTCATCGTGCGTCGGTTGGTGAAATCAATGTCGTCAAATTAATGCAGGAAAAAGGTGCCGTTATCAGCGGTGAAGGTAACGGTGGTGTTATAAATCCCGATCTTCACCCGGGACGCGATGCCCTTGTTGGAACAGCTATGACATTGCAGTTGCTTGCTGAGAGAAATCTTTCTGCCTCAGAGTACCGGAAAACCCTTCCTTCCTATGAGATGAGTAAACAAAAAATTCAGCTTGCTCACCTCGGCATGAAAGCAGATGACCTTCTTGAAAAAATTACCCATGCTTTTTCAGAGAACAGCCCAAACCTCACTGATGGCGTTAAAATTGACTTTGAAGAAGGATGGGTTCATTTTAGAAAATCGAATACTGAACCCATTGTGCGTGTTTATAGTGAAGCATCGAACAAAAAGGAAGCTGAAAAACTTGCTGAAAAAGTAATTTCTTTTATTCGTTAACTTTTTAAATTGAGACCCGTTTTAATAACCAACATGAACCATTATTCTGCTGCAAGCTAAAACCATATCGAAGGAATCAACATGATCAAATCTATGACAGGATTTGGCCGGGGGGAATGCTCCTCTAACGGCTACCAGCTAACTGTTGAGGTAAAAACCCTCAACAGCCGCTATCTCGATATATCAACCAGGATGCCTCAGAGCCTTCAGCATCATGAATTCAGTGTGAAAGAAAAGATCCAGGGAAATCTTTCAAGAGGTAAGGTGCATGTTAATATCAATCTTGAGGAAACGTCTGCGAAACGGCCAGATATCATTTTCAATGAAAAAATGGTGCGACTCTATAGCAAAATGCTGGAACAGGTGAAATTTGTTGCCAACATTCAGGAGCCAGTACTCATGAGCGACCTGCTTCAGTTTGAAGGGCTTTTTGAAAAACAGAAAGAAGATGAGGAAGAAATCAAAATAATCTGGATTTGTGCCTGTCAGGCACTCGAAGAAGCGATTAACTCCCTGAATGAAATGCGTAAACAGGAAGGTGAAGAACTCAAAATCGATCTCATAAACCAGATTAACGGGATTTCTGAAATGCTTTTTACGGTTATTGAACTTTCAGCAAAACGTATGCCGGATGTGA
>SKKO01000243.1 GCA_007123715.1 Balneolaceae bacterium
GCCGGAGAGCTTCTCCGGCTTGGAAAGCCGTTGCATACCCGTAATTAGTTGAAGGTTCAGGCTATGCATACAAAAGACGAGCATGGTTCTGAGGAATTCCCATAAAAACAATTCCTGCCGATGACAGATTGTGCCTGCCTGGATATTAAGGTTTTCAAAATTTTTAAAAGACTTAATACTCATAATTCATCATATAATGGTATATTTAAGGTCTATATTAAATCGTAATAGTAACCAAACCATTAGAGATATTTAACATGGCTAACATAAATAAAATTAAAGGTGTAATAGGAATTTTGACGGGGGGAGGAGATGTGCCCGGGTTGAATCCTGCGATAAGAGGGGTATCCATCCGAGCCATACGCGAAGGCTATAAAGTAATTGGAATCCGCAGAGGCTGGGGCGGAATGATTGATGTAATTCGCGATAAAGATGCCGACAACAGTGCAAATTTTTATGAGCTTACGGAAGATGTGGTAAACCGTGCAGCCCGAACGGGTGGTACCTTCCTGCACTCTTCAAGAACTAATCCGAGCAAGGTTTCCAAAAAAGATCTTCCGGAACAGTACAGGGATAAATACCATCAAGATGTAAATGATTTGACCGAGGAAGTACTGAAAAACCTTGACTTCATGGGCGTTGATGCAATGGTTCCCATTGGCGGTGATGATACCCTGAGTTACGGTGTGAGGCTGCATAAAGAAGGATTTAATGTAGTAGCAATCCCTAAAACAATGGACAATGACGTACCCGGCACCGATTACTGTATCGGTTTCAGTACATGTATTTCACGAACCATCCAGCTTGCGAACGACCTTCGTACTCCGGCCGGTTCGCATGAGCGTTTTCTTGTAATGGAAGTTTTTGGACGATATGCCGGTTTTACTGCCATGTTGCCAACACTCGCCGGTGCATCCCACAGATGCCTGATACCGGAACATAAATTTGATCTCGAGCAACTCACAGAAATCATGGTGCGCGACCGAAACAGGCATCCAAGCAAATATTCCATGGTGATGATTTCTGAAGGTGCCATGATAGAAGGCCGGGATATGGTGTTTGAAGGTGACGAAGCCGATGCATACGGTCACAAAAAACTTGGCGGAATTGGTGATGTTGTATCATCTGAAATCAAAAAACGTTCGGCCAAATATAATAACGGACGCGAAATCGGTGTGATCAATCAAAAACTGGGCTATACCGTTCGCGGCGGTAACCCTGATGCTATTGACAGTATTGCCCCCATGGCTTTCGGCAATATTGCATTTGACCTTGTAATGAGAGGCGAGTTCGGTAAGCTTGTTGTGCTAAACAACGGCAAGTATGGAAGTACGGATATTGACATCGTTACAAGTACCAGCAAATTGGTTGATGTAGAGAAGTATTACAACACCAAACGCCTGCGTCCTTATTACAACGTATTTGAAGGCCAGCCACTCTTCATTATGGCAAGCCAGCTTGCAAAACAATAATCCGCGTCATAAACCTGTATAACATTGGCCGGTGTTCTGATACGTATTGTATTGAACCCGGCCTTTTTTTGTTTTACATCCAATTAAAGCCGAACTTCTTCCAATAACCTGCCAAAATCTACCATTATTATGCACAAAGAAACTGTAATGACCCTTGATGCGGGCGGCACGAATTTTGTTTTTACCGCTATTAAAAATGCAGCTGAAATTGCAGCGCCGGTTACCCTCCCCTCAGCAGGCAACAACCTGGATAATTGCCTGAAAAATATGATCACCGGTTTTGAAATGATTTCCGGGGTACTTAAGGAAAAGCCCGATGCGATCAGCTTTGCCTTTCCAGGGCCGGCAGATTATGGTAACGGAATCATCGGAGACCTTGGAAATTTACCGGGCTTCAGGGGCGGAATTGCATTGGGGCCGATGCTCAGAGAAAAATTCGGTATTCCGGTTTTTATTAACAACGACGGCGATCTTTTTGCCTATGGTGAATCGATGTTCGGCCTGTTACCGGAATTGAATCAAAAACTAAAAAAAGCAGGCAGCATCAAACAGTATAAAAATTTCATAGGTATTACACTGGGCACAGGATTTGGCGGCGGAATTGTGCGAAACAATGAACTTTTCCTGGGCGACAATGGTGCCGCCGGAGAAGTTTGGCTTTTGCATAATCCTCTAATTGAAAACAGCTTTGCTGAAGAGAGTATTAGTGCCAGGGCCATCGTACGCGAGTACATCCATGCAGGGGGGGATGACCACGACGGGTTTCAGGCGATGGATGTTTATAACATAGCGCACGGGAAGGCTTCGGGTAACAAGGAGGCAGCTCTTCATTCTTTTCATATTTTCGGCCAATCTCTCGGAAATGCGCTGGTTCAGGCAGTTACGCTGGTGGATGGAATTGTTGCCATTGGCGGCGGGCTATCGAATGCCTGGGATCTGTTTTCTCCCTCCATGTTCGAAGTAATGAACGGAACCTGCAAAACCGTACAGGGTAATACCTTTTCCCGTTTGGTAGCCAACGTTTACGATCTTGAAAACCCTGATATCTTTGAGGAATTTGCGATCGGAAGTAAAAAAGAAATCACCGTACCCTTTTCAGTCCAAAAATTACAATACGACCCGTTAAAACGAACAGGAGTAGGACTCTCAAAGCTTGGTGCGAGCAAAGCGATTTCACTTGGTGCATATGCCTATGCCGTAAATGCCCTGAAAGGGTGAAATTTTACTTGCCTGATTATACTTTTTTTGCCCCTGAAGCACTGGAAACTCCGGGGACATCCGTGCCACCGTGGCAAACTGATCGAAATAGTCGGGTGCCTGAGGTATAAACTTCGATTACGGCAGGTATGAGGCTTATATGGCTAACCCCTTACTGATGATAAATGCAGCACCCGGATCAGAGAGGTAAGTTCTAAATATGAAGAAAGAAATGGTATGCCAGGATAACCGCGACACCTACCTTCAAAGCAACTGCCACCAGGAAACCTACGAATGACCCCATCGCGGCCCTGAGTGCTGATCCCGAATTTTTTCCGGCTATAAATTCCCCGATAAAAGCCCCTACAATCGGCCCAACAATGATTCCTGCCGGCGGAAAAAAGAACAGACCGATTAACGCTCCAATCAACGCCCCGTAAACTCCCAGTTTACTGCCACCCATGCGTCGTGATCCCTCGGCAGGCATGAAACTGTCTAATGTTATGACAATCACTACAACGACTCCCCATGATATCAAAAAAAGCCAGCTGAACAACCCGCCCTTAACAAAATGAAGAATCAATATACCGATATAACTGAGCGGAGGGCCTGGCAGAAGGGGGATAAAGGCACCCAGAATCCCGGCAATGATAAATAATGCACCAATAACGATAAAAAGTGTTTCCATAATTCAACTGAACATCGGATCGAAAATCCGATACGCCATAATACAGTCCAAGTTACACATATTTCATGCAATATTCCGTGTCACTGTAGCCCGGGGTACGGGGCACTTTGCATGGGCAAATCGACCCCTTTTTCGCGGGCTGTTTGTTCTGCGAGTTCATATCCTGCATCGGCATGGCGCATGATTCCTGTACCGGGATCGTTGGTAAGAACCCGTTCAAGTCTGCGGTTTGCCATTTCAGTTCCATCGGCCACACATACCATACCGGCATGGATGGAATAACCGATACCCACACCACCGCCATGATGGAGGCTTACCCAGCTAGCACCGCTGGCGGTATTCAGCATGGCGTTAAGCAGCGGCCAGTCGGCAATGGCATCTGATCCGTCTTTCATCGATTCGGTTTCGCGATTTGGAGAGGCCACCGACCCGGTATCCAGATGGTCGCGGCCAATCACAATCGGTGCTTTCACTTTTCCTTTTTTCACCAGCCAGTTGAATTTCAGACCCATTTCAGCCCGTTCTCCATATTCCAGCCAGCAAATACGAGCAGGTAATCCCTGGAATTGAATTTTTTTCTGTGCCTGGTGAATCCACCGGGCAAGTGCTTCTTTTTTGGAAAAAGTTTCAAGGATGGCGCGGTCAGTGACGGCAATATCTTCCGGATCGCCTGAAAGGGCAGCCCAGCGGAACGGGCCTGATCCCCTGCAGAATAGTGGCCGGATATAAGCAGGTACAAAACCGGGGAAGTCAAATGCCTCTTTCATACCGCGATGATCCGCCACTTGCCCGCGAATATTATTGCCATAATCGAACGTAACGGCTCCTCTTTTATGCATATCCAGCATGGTTTGAACATGAACGACCATCGAATCAAGTACATCATTTTCATATCCGGCCGGATCTGATTCACGCTTCTCTGCCGCCTGTTCCAGGGTATATCCTGCCGGAATGTAGCCAACCCTGAGATCGTGTGCGGAAGTTTGATCGGTAAGAATATCCGGTATCACACCTCTCATCATCAGTTCCGGAAGAATTTCGGCAACATTGCCAACCAGCCCTATAGAAAGTGCAATACCATCGAGTTTGGCGTTCATCACTTTGTCGAGAGCGTCGTTCAGGCTGATACACTTCACATCACAATAGCCGGTTTTTATGCGCATATCGATCCGGGTTTCATCCACTTCGATGCCGAGAAACGCTGCACCGTTCATGGTGGCAGCGAGAGGCTGAGCGCCTCCCATGCCTCCAAGGCCGGCAGAAACAACCAGTTTTCCTTTCAGCGAACCGCCAAAATGCTGCCGTGCGCATTCAGCAAACGTTTCGTACGTACCCTGCACAATTCCCTGCGACCCGATATAGATCCAGGAACCGGCGGTCATCTGTCCGTACATGGTGAGTCCCAATTTATCAAGGCGGCGAAATTCTTCCCAGGTTGCCCAGCGCGGCACAAGGTGAGAATTGGCGATTAATACACGGGGAGCCTCCTCATGTGTGCGAAAAACCCCCACCGGCTTGCCGCTCTGGACCAACAGTGTTTCATCGTTTTCGAGGCGCTTCAGCGTTTCAATTATTTTGTGATAGCATTCCCAGTTACGGGCGGCCTTGCCTCCTCCGCCATATACAATCAGCTCCTCCGGCCTTTCGGCCACATCGGGATCCAGGTTGTTCATCAGCATGCGCAGCGCGGCTTCCTGGTGCCAGCCTTTGCAGGTTAATACCGTTCCATGCGGGGCTCGAATAGCAGGTTTTGGGTTCATCAGCAGCTCCTCAAATTTTCTTGTTCTTATCTCGTCTTATGGTAAGTAAAGAAAATTGTGCCAATTCGGAAAATAGGATTTTGAGTGCCTTATGCCAATTTCTGAAAATAATTTAGGTAAGTTTTAACGTAGTTGAACCTATTCCTGTGCCCATCACAAATAGCATAGCACAGCTAAAAAAATAACACCCGGAAAAACAGATTTAATCTTCAATGATTACACTACAGCATGTTAGTCCTGCTTCGGCTTTTGCCAGTTCGGACTGGTCTGTGGTAATCACATCA
The DNA here is from genome assembly GCA_007123715.1 of Balneolaceae bacterium. Taxonomy (GTDB): domain Bacteria; phylum Bacteroidota; class Rhodothermia; order Balneolales; family Balneolaceae; genus Rhodohalobacter. The sequence goes on from SKKO01000243.1 coordinate 5,402, forward strand.
AATCCCAGCTGCTGCAACAGGGACTGGGTTTGAGCAAACCCTGAAGCACATAGCGCAACATTTTTATAACAAATCACATTGGCTCCGTACGGTTCATCTGCAGGTACGTATTCGAGTGAAAACCCCTCAAAATAATCCGGATGAATCCAATCCGGGTTCATGAGAAGCCGGCCTTCACCTAACGCCGAAACCCCTGATTTGAGATGGAGACAACCGGTTACCGGCACACTGGTCACTTCATAGCCAAAATGAGAAACGATATCCCTGAATTGAAGAATACCCTCGAAATTACTCCTTTCGGTATGACCGATATATACCTTCTTTCCAAGAGTAAGAATATCCCCTCCATCCAGCGTGCCGGGTGCTTCAATAAAGTGTAATTGCCGGTATTCTTTAAGAACGTCGGCCATAGTTTCTGTTTCCTCGCGTCTTGAATCAGCCCCTGGACGGGTTATGACTGCAATATCCGGTAATACTACGGCAGTATCTTCCACAAAAACACCATCCGGTAAATGGGGAGTTTCAGGCAGCCTTCTCACTGTAAATCCCATTTGCTCCAGAGCCCGCTCATATTGCCGGTGCTGTTGGTTCGCTTTTCCGATATTGATCGGTATTCTGTTCAAATGAGTCAGCTCACATTGATTTAAAAATGGGCTGCATTCCCGTGTTAATGCGATCATTATGAATGATTTTTATGCTGTTCAATATTTCATTGCAAGGAACCACACAGCTTTTCGTTACCTTTGTGCACAATGGGTTAAAACCTTACTTTAGATATTCTCAAAATTACGCGCCAGGCTGTTCCTGTTTTGACAAAAAACGGCTTAACATCGCAAATGAAGCTCAAACTAAAAAATGTTACGAATTCATGCATTCGCTTTTTCCCCGGAAAGCTGATTCTGTATGTAATTTTTTTTACCGGGTTTGCCCCGCTTCTGTTTGCACAATCCGAAGATACCACACGGGTTGAACGTGAAGGGCCTGAAGAGATCGAAACCCTGCTCAGGGAATATCCTGCCACTCCCTACCAGCTCGACATACCCCGATTCAATATTGAACAGTACCGCCTGGATGATTATGAAGGCACACATACTTTCTTCAGGCGCTTGCGATACCTGAGTCCCGGAGAAATTCTGATGGCCGAAGAAGAGTGGTACGAACGGTACGGCGCGGATTGGGAACGCGAAATCAATGCACAACTTGCGGCCATTTTGCAGGCTACCTTTAAAGAAAAGAACAGCCTTCTTACTATGATCCAGCGCATAGCACCTTTCCTTGGATTCGGATTTTTTGAGCGCTATGAAGTACCCATTGTCCCCCGGATTGACGACGCTGACCGAATTTATGTTGAAGACTGAACGGCTGACAGTCTAATAAACACCCGCACCCCGCTCAGGTTCATTAATAACGGTCAAGTCAATCCAGGGATTGACATAAGATCGAAAATCGGATATCATCCAAATGGGGTAGTTGAAGAACCTAGAACCTTAAATAATTACGGGTTTGAAAAAGCTTTCCAAGCCGGAGAAGCTCTCCGGCCTACATGGCTTTACCGAAAAGCTACCTTCACTTACTCTGTTATTCGGTTAATCGGTTCGTCTGTTCATCTGTTATTCTGGGGCTTTCCAAGCCGGAGAAGCTCTCCGGCCTACATGGCTTGAGCGTAAACCTGCCCTCACTTACTCTGTTACTCTGTTAATCGGTTCGTCTGTTCATCTGTTTTTCAGGTTTCCACTGTATTTACAACAGAATACTACGTATATATACATGGTATGTCAGCAAATTGATCACTCTAATTATGAAAAGGCCATTAGTTCATCCGGCATCCGATGTCAACGACCCCGAATTGCAAAAACTGATCGAATTTTACAATGAAACACTGGGATTTTGCCCAAACAGTATAAAAACCATGTTTCACCGGCCGCAGATCGCATATGCTTTTATTGCGTTGAACAAAGCTGTTATGCAAAACGATGGAAGCGTAACCAGCAGCCTGAAACGGATGATCGCCTATATGTGCAGCCATGCAGCAGGGTGCCGGTACTGCCAGGCGCATGCGATACGGGCAGCTGAGAGATACGGTGCAAGTGCAGATCAGTTGGAACAGATCTGGGAATTTGAAAACAGTTCTGCATTCACAGAAAAAGAAAAAGCGGCCATGTCGTTTGCCTTGCACAGTTCCACGGTCCCAAACAGTGTGGACGATCGTGTAGCCGAACGATTGCGAAAGCACTGGACAGAAGGGGAGATTGTTGAAATACTCGGTGTTATTTCATTGTTCGGATTTTTAAACCGCTGGAACGATTCAGTGGGTACCGAAATTGAGGAAGGAGCTGCTGACTCCGGAGAAACACTTTTGTCAAATTCAGGCTGGTCGGCTGGCAAACATCAGTACAAACGGGATTAGTGATTGAAAGATTATTTATATTTGATGTTAAAATAATTAATGTTAAATTATAGTCAAATTAAATGAACTGTAACTGATTATGAAAAACTCAAATAAAGGACTTCACCATATCACGGTATTGGGCGGTGACGGGCAGCGAACCACAGATTTTTATGTTAAAACCCTTGGCCTGCGGATGATTCTGAAAACAGTAAATCAGGACGATCCGTCTACCTACCACCTCTTTTTTGCAAACGGCACTTCGCAGCCGGGATCGAGTATCACCTTTTTCCCATGGCCGATGGCCGTACAGGGTAAACCGGGTACAGGTGAAGCTACTGTTGTATCCTTTGCAGTACCGGGAAAATCAATGCACTACTGGGCGGAAA
>SKKO01000010.1 GCA_007123715.1 Balneolaceae bacterium
AAGTATTTATGGCGATGTCAAGATCTTTTTCCTCTGAGCCGCTTCCATCAAAAACTCTTGCTCCGCGTATGACTGTCGTGTATTTCAAAAGGATCGTTTTAACAGATGAGTTTCAATAAAAAGAAAAATGGCTATTCATCTGATGATAATCAAATCCAAAGTAAAGGGTTTAGGATATCGCGTACCGTTCTGTAGGATGCTTGCCGGTGTACACAGAATTCACTGAATAAGGTCGCTGTAGTAATTGCGAAATTCGCTGGCAAGTTCGGTTGAGCTTTCGCGGACATTCAGTGAAACCGGTACAAGGCTAGTATAACCGGTATGGTGAATATCTGTCTGCTCGTTGAGCCTGTTTAAAATCAGCTCAAGGGTTTTTTTACCGAGCAATTCATACGGAGTGTGTACCGATGTGATCGTTGGGGTATAGAGGGTGCAGGCCGGCAAATCGTCAAAACCCGCAACGGCCACATCACACGGAATATGTACCCCATCGCGAAGCGCACTGTGCATAAAGCCAAGTGTCATACTGTCGTTGCTGCAAAACACCGCATCCGGCTTCCGGTTCTGATTTCTGAAATCAGTGTAGGCCTCTTTCCCTTTCTGAAAGGAGAAATCACCGTTGAATTGCCAGGTAAGGTTCAGGTTTTCGGAGGCCTGGATATAGTCGATGAAACCATTTTTTCTCAGCATGGCTTCGGATTGCTGTACCGGGCCCTGAATAATACCCAGGTCTCTATATCCCTGCTCCTCAAAATGCCTGGCAACCAGATAACCGCCCCTGTAGTTGTCGAAAGTAACCGTATCCATTACCGGGCTGGCTATTGGTGCAATCGATACAATCGGGAAATCACTTGATACACGCTGAAGAAGTTCCAGATAGTCGGCCGCCCTGAATTCGGGGAGAAATATAACCGCTGCATCATACCGGTTTTTTTTAAGCTCCGAAAGTACCTGGATTACAGGGGAAGATGAATGAGTAACACTGATGAGGCTAATAACGGCTTTTTTTCCCTTCGTTGACTGATCAAACCCTTCAAAGAGAGACGCATAAAACTCACCGGTATAATGCCTGGTTACCAGTGCAATGTTAATACTCCTGCGGTGTTCAACCGGAGTATGGGCATTTGTAAGAGGGTAATTTAGTCGATAGGCACTCTCAAAAACCCTTTTCTCATTTTCTTTGCTGATTTTCCCGGTCTGAGACAGGGCTCTGGATACCGTGGAAATCGATAGTCCCGTATCCTTAGCGATATCTTTCAGTGTAACCTTTTGGAACATGAATGCGTGCTTTGCTGATTAACGTTTGAAAATGTAAAATTCCTTTCAAGAAAGCTACTCAGTACAGTTTAAATATCAGATGACATAGCATTCAATTTACTGAAAAATTTTTGCACAAAACCAATCTTTTCTTTCTGCAAAACAAATTGTCCCGTACTGATTATGTGTCAGCGTTCTTCCGGGCATGATCTTGGCATCTGTAAGAATGAACCATGATTGCACGAAGAGAAAGGTTTTTAGAGAGGTTATTGCATTAGAACGTATATAATGGGCAAAAATCCAACAGAAAACCGGCTGTAGATTAATTGGTGCAAAAATATTTCATATTTATGAAAAATATTTGCAGAATAAGTTGCATCTCGTTAACATACAGATGATAGAAAAGTATTTTTGTCAGGTATGTGGAGAACTCCTCAATGAATATTAATACCATGCCTTTGTCTGCCGTTATCATACAATCAGAAACCCGGAGAAAGCGATTCATTTATCTGCCGCTCTTTATCCTGTTATTTGGAGTCGCCGGCCCTCTCACTGCCGGGCATGTTCAAGTACAGGAACATGAGGATGGATGGCGGCTTATTGTAAACGGAGAGCCATTGATCGTGAACGGCATGAACTGGGATTATTTCCCAATAGGCACCAATTACACCTATAATATTTGGGATGAATCAGCGGAATTTATCAAAGAAGCACTCGATTACGAAATGTCGCTGCTTGCCGATATGGGGGTGAATTCCATCAGGGTGTACACAGGTATCCCAAAAGAGTGGATTGAGTATATCTACGATCATTTTGGCATTTATACCATGCTGAATCACTCTTTCGGCCGCTACGGCCTTACCCTTGACGGCGAATGGGTGGGAAATACGGAATACTCCGACCCGCGTGTGATTGAACTGCTCTTGAATGAAGTTACGGAGCTGGCACGTGATTACAGCGGCACGCGGGGTTTGCTGCTTTATCTGCTTGGCAATGAAAATAATTACGGACTCTTTTGGGGGGGCGCTGAAACAGAAGATATTCCGGCGGCTGATGAACTCTCACAAAACAGGGCACGTTCGATGTACCGGCTTTTCAACAAGGCTGTCCTGGCCATGAAAGAGACCGATCCTGCCCGTCCCGTTGCCATTTGTAATGGCGACCTTCTTTTTCTGGATATTATTGCTGATGAAATGCCGGATATCGACATCTTAGGAATTAATGTTTATCGGGGTGTTTCCTTTACCGATCTATATCACCGCGTGAAAGAGGAGTATGGAAAGCCGGTACTGCTTACCGAGTTTGGCGCAGATGCCTTTAATGCCATTACACAGCTGGAAGACCAGGCCTGTCAGGCTTATTACAAACACGGAAACTGGAAAGAGATCTACCTCTATGCCGCCGGCATGGGCCAAACCGGCAACTCTATCGGTGGTTATACCTTTCAGTTCAGTGATGGCTGGTGGAAATATGGTCAGACAACCGATCTCCATGTACATAACACGGAAGCTTCATGGGCCAACGGGGGGTATGCATGTGATTATTCGGAGAGTGAAAACAATATGAACGAAGAGTGGTTCGGTATTATGGCTAAAGGCCAGACCCTGGAAAGCGGGCATTATAAATTATATCCCCGGGCAGCTTATGATGTCATTAAAAAAGCACACCAATTTGACCCGTATGCACCCGGTGCATCCCCGGAAACACTGACTCAATTTTTTAACACCATCCCGCTACCTGATCGTGATGTACGCACATCACAGGATTGATAACTGATAACAGATTAAACACTGCCAGAGCACTGAAACCTTGAAGCTTGAAACGATACATATCCAAGACGAACCCTGGTTCAAAATTTCCAATCATGACCGGATGCGCCCGTTCTTTATGAATGTGGTGAGCGATTCCAATCACTGGCTGTTTATTTCAAGTAATGGCGGAATAACCGCAGGGCGTAAAAACAACAGCTATTCGCTTTTCCCCTATTATACCGATGATAAAATCACGGAGTCAGCCGATATAACAGGAAGTAAAACCATTTTTCGCGTTCAATCCGGGGAAAAAGAAGAGATTTGGGAGCCGTTCTCAGAGCGGTATACAGGCAAATACAAGCTGACCCGTAATCTCTACAAAAATTTCTTCGGGAATAAAATCATGTTCGAAGAGATCAATCATAATCTCATGCTCACGTACCGTTATCAATGGAATACAAGCAGACTCTTTGGATTTGTGAGGAGATCAGAGCTTATCAATCAATCCGGAAAAGAGAGCAGAATCACCGTGCTGGATGGTATTCAGAACATTCTCCCGTATGGTGTGGAGCCTGAGATGCAAACCGCTTCAAGCAATCTTGTGGACGCCTACAAGAGAAATGAAAGGGTGCGTGATTCGGGCCTCGGAATTTACGCACTGAGTGCCATAATTACAGATAAAGCCGAACCGAGTGAAGCCTTAAAAGCGAATGTGGCATGGTCACTGGGGATTCAGAATCCAACTTATCTGCTCTCTTCCCTTCAATTAAACCGTTTTCGAAATTCGCAGGAAATAGAAGAAGAGAAAGACATCAAAGGGGAGAAAGGAGCCTATTTTGTTCATACTGAAATGCAGCTGGAACCGGACTCATCCCACAATTGGATGATTATTGCTGATGTCAATCAAAGTCATACGCAGATCATTGGCCTGAACAAAAGAATAGTTAATCATGAAAACTCCGAACCCCTTGTATTGCAGGATATCGAAAGGGGTACCGAAAATCTGAAGCACCTGGTAGCCGCTGCCGATGGGCTGCGCGTGACGTCTGATCCTCTGAAAGATGCGCGCCACTATTCAAATGTTCTATTTAACATCATGAGAGGCGGTGTTTTCGATCATCATTACTTGATAGGGAAAAAAGATCTGACTTCTTACCTCCGGAACGCAAGCAGGGATGTTTACAGCAGGAATGCGACCCTGATTCATACCCTTGATGATCAGTTCAGCAGATCCGAACTTTTTGGATTGATTCAAGGCATCCATGATCCCGACTTAAAGAGGCTCTGCAGAGAGTATCTGCCCCTGAAATTCAGCAGAAGACACGGGGATCCCAGCCGGCCCTGGAACTATTTCACTATCAATACTGAAAATGAATCCGACGGTTCAAAAATCCTTGATTACGAAGGGAACTGGCGGGATATCTTCCAGAACTGGGAAGCCCTTGTGCACTCCTATCCGGGCTTCATCGATGGAATGGTTTTTAAATTCCTGAATACATCAACCTTCGACGGTTATAACCCGTACCGTGTTACCAAAGGGGGTTTCGACTGGGAAACAATTGAGCCTGATAACCCGTGGTCGTATATCGGGTACTGGGGCGATCATCAGATCATCTATCTGCTCAAATTACTCGAATTTTACCATGCATATCAGCCTGATTCATTTGGGGAGCTTTTCGGCAGTGAATACTTTGTATATGCAAATGTACCATACCGGATCAAGCCTTATGATCAGATAGCGAAAGATCCTAAACATACCATTGATTTTGATGTACAGCAGGATCGTGAAATCCGGGAAAACGTGGCATCAGCCGGTGCCGACGCAGCACTCCTCAGAACTGTAAACGGTGATATTCACCGGGTCAATTTTTCTGAAAAGATACTTGCCACACTGCTGGCACGGTTATCGAATTTTATCCCGGAAGGCGGTATCTGGATGAATACCCAGCGCCCGGAGTGGAACGATGCAAACAACGCACTGGTAGGGAACGGTGTATCAATGGTAACCCTTTATTATCTGCGCCGTTTCCTGAAATTTTTTCAGCGTGTGCTTGCTGACATCTCTGTTGAACAGATACAGATTTCCGAAGAGCTCCATCACTATTTTGTCCATATACGGGATGTGCTGATTGACCATCAGCCCCTGCTGGAACAGCCTGTTTCGGATGCAAATAGAAAACAAATTACGGATGCGCTTGGCCGCGCCGGAAGCCAATACAGACATACGATCTACGGCAGCGGGTTCAGTGGCCGTAAAGCAACACTGAACATAGTACAGTTTTCTGGCTTTATTGACGTCGCCTTATTGTTTATGGAGCACTCCATCAAGGCAAACCGCCGCAAAGACAACCTCTATCATTCCTACAATATCATGAGTATGAATGATGAGGGTATCTCTCTCTCTTACCTCAGTGAAATGCTTGAAGGCCAGGTGGCTGCCTTAAGTTCAGGCTTCACCAATCCGGATGAAGCGCTGCTTGTGCTAGATGCCTTGCGAAACAGTCCGCTCTACCGGGAAGACCAGAACAGCTACATCCTGTATCCCAATAAGGAGTTGCCCCGGTTTCTTGAGAAGAATAACATCCCGGAAGCTTCCGTCAGGAAGTCGAAATTGTTTCAGAAGCTGGTTCAGGATGGAAATCATCACATCATTATAAAAGATGCAGAAGGTGGGTATCATTTTAACGGTAATTTTAGAAATGCTGCAGACCTGAAAGCCGCTCTCGATGAACTGAGTCTGCATGGTTACAGCGAACTGGTTGATGAGGAGAGTGGAACGATACAGAACATTTTTGAAGAGGTATTTCATCACAAAGCGTTTACCGGCCGATCCGGTACCTTCTTCGCTTATGAGGGGCTGGGATCTATCTACTGGCACATGGTTTCCAAGCTGCACATGGCTGTTTCTGAAGTATGCTACAAAGCTTTTAAGGAAGAATCAGACGATGAGACGAAGAAAGGCCTCTTATCCCATTTTTATGACATTGGAGAAGGGATCGGCATTCATAAATCACCCGAACTCCATGGTACATTTCCGACCGATGCCTATTCTCATACCCCGGCTCATCGTGGCGCACAGCAGCCGGGTATGACTGGCCAGGTAAAAGAGGATATCCTCACGAGCCTGTACGAGATCGGCGTTTTCATTCGTAATGGAAAGCTTTGTTTTGATCCTATTCTGCTCAGGAAAAAGGAGTTCAGGACAGAACCCGGAAAACTTCAATTTATCCATACTGACCGGGAGACCGCAGCCATGAGCCTGCCTGCCAAAACCCTTTGTATCTCCTTTTGTCAGATTCCTGTGATACTGAAAATCGGAAAAGAAGAAATGATTGAGGTAACCGGCCGGGATGGAAACACGCAGCGAACAGAAAGCCTTTGTCTCGACACTGAAACAAGCACCCGGATTTTTGAACGTACCGGGGAAATTCGAAAACTTACGGTTTCCGTGCCGGAAAACCGCCTTCAATAACGACAATCCCCCGATGAATCAGGATGATAAATAACCGTAACAAAATATAGCAACGTGAATGGCAGCAAACATAACACCTGAAAAAGACCGGGTACCCTTCCTGCAAAAGGCAGCGTTTGGTTCTGGTCACCTTGTCAATAATCTGTTGCCCGGGGCATTGGGGGTTTTTTCATTCTTCCTGCTCACAGCATTCGGGATCGATCCGTTTCTGGCCGGTTTGCTTGGCGGTTTACCAAGATTATTTGATGCCATTACGGATCCCATCATGGGTTATATCACCGATAATACAAAATCAAGATTTGGCCGCCGTAAACCCTATATTTTTGTTGGAGCTATCCTAAGCGGTTTCCTTTTCATCCTGCTGTGGCAGCTAGATCCGGAAGGGACACAAGCCTACAATTTCTGGTACTTCCTTTTCTTTTCCCTGATTTACCTGATCGGCAATACCATTTTTTCAACCCCGCTGATTGGACTCGGTTATGAAATGACCTCTGACTATAATGAGAGAACGAGGCTGATGGGATTTTCGCAGACGATCGGCCAGATTGCCTGGATGATTGTACCCTGGTTTTGGGTACTCATCGCCAATCCCGACCTGTTTGAGACGCAAGCCGAAGGCGTTCACAAACTGGCGATTGTTGTTGGAGGTGCATGTATGGTTCTGGGAGTAATGCCTGCACTATTTTGCAAAGAAATTGACCAGGCCAATCTCAGCAACAGGGCCGATCTTTCGATTAAATCCATTGCAAAAAACTTTAAGGATCTTTTATCAAAGGTAGCAGAAGTATTCAGGAATAAACCCTTTGTACGGCTTTGTGGGGCAACTTTTCTGGTTTTTAATGGATTCCAGATGGTTGCCTCCTTCAGTTACTTCATCATTGTATTTTATATGTTTAACGGTGATTATGGAATGGCCGGAACCTGGCCGGCATGGTTTTCAACCGTCAGTGCTTTTTCTACCGCATTTCTGATTATACCGGTTATCACATGGATTTCGAACAGATGGGGAAAACGCAACGCATTTATATTTTCAACGATATTATCGATTATTGGCTATATCCTCAAATGGTGGGGTTTTAACCCTGCTAATCCATGGCTGATGTTTATGCCTGTTCCCCTTATGGTATTCGGAATTGGAGGGTTGTTTACCCTTATGATGAGTATGACCGCTGATGTGTGCGATCTCGATGAATTATACAATGGGATGCCCCGTAAAGAGGGAACCTTTGGTGCCATCTACTGGTGGATGGTTAAACTGGGGCAGGGTATTGCCCTGGTTTTGGGAGGCCTTGTTTTAAGCCTTGTCGGTTTTGACCAGAATGCCGCTGTACAAACCACTCAAACACTCACAAACTTGAGGCTTGCGGATATCATCGTTCCGTCATTTACCGCCGCTCTTGCAATTTGGGTAATGTGGGGTTATGACCTTACAGAGGAAAGGGCAGAAGAAATTAAAGAAGAATTGGTACGCCGAAGAGGCGAGTTGTAAAAAAGCCGGCAACGTAAACATTAAAATGGCTTTTAATTGTCAAATAAACCCTAAACGAGAAATAACATTAATAATATGAAATCAAAACATTACCTGATTGGATTGCTGAGTATCCTGTTTGCATTTACCGCCTGCAGTGAAGATAGCATAGCCATTATCGATGTAGCCCCACCGGCTGAGCCGGAATACGATTCCG
>SKKO01000076.1 GCA_007123715.1 Balneolaceae bacterium
CACAGCATATATACACCCTATAATGATGCATGCAGATATTGCGGAAAGCTATATATATGGTTACTTTCTAATGATTCACTAAATAAAAAAAACAACGACATTACAATAAATATGAAAAGATTTAAACCATTTCTTCTATTACTGGCAATCGTTGGGCTTCTTTGGGCATGTGAAACTACTGACCCATTCGTGAACGAAGTTCAAATTGGCATATTGACGGGAGATTTTGAATCAGCACTTGCCGCTACTGAACAAGCTATTGAAGTAAATCCCCAAAATTTTGTAGCTCACTATTACAAAGGGCTTGTTTTGGCTTCGCAGGCTGAAATCATGGAAAATGCAACGGATCGTCAACCTATATATGCAAGAGCAAAAGAGTCTTTTGATACCGCGAAAGAGATCATGGAAAACCTTGAAGAAACACCATCAGAACTCGAAGAACTGAATAATTCAATAATCTCTTTTTGGGCTGATGAATACAATATGGGAGTGAATATCCAGAACGATGATAGTTTATTCAGTGTAACTCCGGATCCTTTTCGGGTTTCACTTGCACATTTTGAAAATGCGGCCACAATAAATCCCGACAGTGCTATGACATACCAGGTGATGTCATCCACTTATTTTCAGATGAACGAAATCGAAAATGCCATTTCCACTTACGAAGTTGCTATTGGTCTGATGGAACAACCGCAAATAGACGACTACGAATATTTAATCAGCTTATACCTGTATAATAATCAGTACGCTGAATCAATCGCAATGTCGAACAGGGCTATTCAGGAATATCCTGATGAAGCTGTTTTTGTTCAGTTCCTTGCGGACGCTTATATTCAGCAGGGAGATCGTGACAGGGCTATCGAACTTATTGAAAGCCTCATAGCAAGTGATCCAAATAACCCGCAATACAGGCGTGTGCTTGGAACTCAGATTTACCAGAGCGTTGACAGAATAACGGCCGAAATATCAGGTCTTTACCAGAGGCAATTTGACCTGCGTCAGGTTGCAAGAAGCCAACGAGGACAAGAGCTCGAACAGACACAGTCTCAAATTGATCAACTTAGTACACAAATTGATGAAAGAGAGCGTGAAATAGATGAATTGACCCTGATCTCCATCCGTGAAATGGAGAGAGTTATTGAACTGGAACCAGAAAGTGAATCGGCCAACTTTATTTTGGGTATTATTTACCAAAACCGTGCTGCAAACCTTTTTGAACGCAGAAATAATACAACAGATAATCAGGTGGCCATGCAGTATGATGACCGTGCACGCGAAAACCTCAGGCAAGCACTAAAATATTACGAAAGAGCTGCTGAACTGAATCCGGACAATCCTGAAAACTGGCAATCACTCTTCCAGGTTTACACTACTCTCGGTATGGAGGAAGAAGCCCAGGAAGCCATGAGAAAAGCAGGATTTGACGATTAAAACACTTATTTACTGATAAATATGAAGTATTTTAAAACCCGAACGGCATTCCTGACTGGGATTGCCTTCGGGATTTTTTTTACCCTTTCTTGTGCCACTGTCGATAAAACCGAAGCTCCAACGGAATCAGGTTCCGTTTCAAATAGTTTTGATGAGCGCCTGTCATATTTGAACCAGAGAATTCGAAGTAATCCGCGAAATGAAGAAGTCAGAATTCAGAAGGCTGAGGTTTTGTATGAATATGCAATTTCCCGCCTGAATCCGGAAGAACGCAAACCGATTTATCAAAATTTGCGTATTGCAGCGAATGACTCCCAAACACTGCCAAATGCAAGAATCAAAATGGATGATGTACTGAAAAAGGCCTGGAATACTGAACAAGGCAGCGGCATACGCCTTTTGCAGGAAGACCGGTCAGAAACATATGACACCCATTTCAATCATATCATTGCTCATCTGGATAATGCCATCACCATTATACCGGATAGCCTGGTTACCTATTCACTCAAATCAACCACTTTGTACCGCAGGGGCCATATCATTGACGCTATCGGTACACTGGTTACCGCTAATCAAATTTCTAGCGGAACGAATGCCGGAATAAGGGAAAAACTGGCATTTCTTTACTCAGAATCCGGAGATCATAACGAAGCGATTTCCTTGTATTCAGAATTAACACAAGAATATCCTTCCAGTGATTATTACAGGTATGGCCTCATTAATGCTCTCATCATAAATAAACAACATGATGATGCAGTAGTGATTTTAAAAGACCTTGCCGGCCAATATCCCGCACGCGTAAATTACCGTGAATCCCTTGGAACTGAATTATTCTACATTTTTTCCAATAAAGCGGATCTGTTATCCGGAAACCCTCCTGCAGCAAGTGCTTTACAAAATGACCTCAATGAAACACTTCGCATTTTAGAAGAAGCCCGCACAATCTTCGATGAACTGAATTCACAAATTCCATCGAATGAGGAAAATACATTCAGGATGGGCACTTTCTATATGAATGCATCACATAAATTGCACGAGCTTTCAAAACTTGGTGTGGAGGAAGAAGTGCAGGATGAACTCTTGAAAAAAAGTAATGAATATATGGAAGCAGCACTCCCCTACTGGGAGCGTATTGCAGAAATTACAACTGACAATATGGAATATTTAAATATACTGCGAAACGTATATCTTGAACTTGGAATGAATGAAGAAGCAGACTCCATTGAGAGAACGTTTAACTTTTAAACAATATGAAGTTTAATACCAGGGCCATACATGCTGGTCAAAAGCCGGAAGAAACAACAGGAGCCGTTATGCCCCCCATCTTCCAGACCTCTACATATGCTCAGGAGGCTCCTAATATTCACCAGGGATATGATTATGCAAGGGTGGGTAATCCTACAAGGACGGCTCTTGAGAAATTAATCGCCGGGCTGGAAGAAGCTGCTGAATGTGCCTGTTTCGCAAGCGGCGTAGCTGCAATTGATGCCATCCTGAAAACCCTGAAACCGGGTGATCATGTAGTATCTACCAATGATTTGTATGGCGGAACATACCGGCTGTTTACAACCGTCTTTGAACCCTATGGAATCGGGTTCTCTTTTGTGGACATGACAAAGCCGGATCTTGTTGAACAAGCCATAAAACCGAATACAAAACTGATATGGATTGAGACGCCAACCAATCCCCTGTTGAGAATTATCGACATACGTACTGTAGCCGAAATGACGGCTAAAAGAAATATTCTTAGCGCTGTTGACAATACCTTTGCCTCTCCATATTTACAGCAGCCACTGGTTCTTGGGGCCGATATCGTTATGCATTCCACAACAAAATACCTGGGTGGCCACTCAGATATTATTGGGGGAGCAGTTGCATCGAGTAATGAAGAATTCATGGATAAAATCAGATTCCAGGTAAAAACAACCGGGGCAGTTCCCGGCCCAATGGATTGTTACCTGACCCTGCGAGGTATTAAAACACTGCACGTAAGGATGGAAAGATCGGTTGAAAATGCCAAAGAAATCGCCAATTTTTTAAATCAACATCAATTGGTTGAACATGTTCATTACCCTGGATTACAGAATCATCCACAATTTGAACTTGCAGCACGTCAAATGAAAGATTCTGGCGCCATGATGTCATTCAGTCTTAAAGACAATACCACAGAACGGGCCATGAAAGTAATGAGTTCGACAAATGTGTTTACATTGGCTGAAAGCCTTGGCGGTGTTGAGTCATTGATAAGCCATCCAGCATCTATGACTCATGGCTCTATTCCTAAAGAAGTGAGAGAAAAGGCGGGATTATCCGACTCGCTGATCCGGTTATCGGTTGGAATTGAGGATGTTGAAGATCTGATAAATGATCTCGAAATGGCCCTAACAACATAAAAAATATGTTATGCGAACTGTAGTGATTGTATCTGCCAGGCGAACACCGATCGGTTCTTTTGGAGGAAGCCTTATTTCCCTATCTGCACCTGAATTGGGCGCCGCAGTTATTCATGAAGTGGTAAAAACGGGAGGAATCAAGCCAAATGATGTTGATGAAGTTATTATGGGCAATGTTCTCGCGGCAGGAATTGGGCAGGCACCGGCGCGGCAGGCAGCATTAAAGGCCGGTTTATCGGAAAAAACACCTGCAACTACCATCAATAAAGTTTGTGCCTCCGGCATGAAGGCCATCATGATTGCAGCCGATCAGATTGCACTTGGCCATAATGAAATTATGGTAGCCGGTGGGATGGAAAGCATGAGCAATGTGCCCTACTACCTTGATAAACATCGTTTCGGATCAAAATTAGGCAATACAGAGGTAATTGACGGTATCATTAAAGATGGGTTATGGGATGTTTATAACAATTTCCATATGGGAAGTGCCGGGGAACTATGTGCAAGAGAATGTCATATCAGCCGGGCTGAACAGGACGCTTATGCCATAGATTCCTATAAAAGAGCATTAAGTGCACATGAAAATGGTTTTTTAAAAAACGAAATTGTACCGGTTAAAGTAAAAAACCGCAGAGGCGAGATTTCCATGATCAGTATGGATGAAGAACTCGAAAAAGTGAATTTTGACAAGATCCCTCATCTCAGGCCGGTATTCGATAAAGAGGGTACCATAACCGCAGCTAACGCCAGCAGTATAAACGATGGGGCTGCAGCTGTTTTGCTGATGAGTGAGGAAAAAGCAGCTGATCTTGGATTAAAGCCTTTGGCTAAAATTTTAAGCCATTCCAGTACAGCAAAATCACCAGAGTGGTTCACCATTGCCCCATCTGATGCAATCCCGATCGCATTGAACCGTGCTTCAATAACGAAAGAAGAAACAGATCTTTTTGAGATTAACGAGGCTTTTTCGGTTGTATCACTCATCAACAACCGGCTGCTTGAACTCGATCCCGCAAAAGTCAATATTCATGGAGGGGCAGTAAGTATTGGTCACCCGATTGGTTGCTCTGGTGCACGCATTGTTGTTACACTGCTGAACGCCCTTCACATACAAGGCGGAAAATATGGGTGCGCCGGAATATGTAATGGAGGAGGAGGAGCCTCGGCACTGGTTTTAGAGAAAGTCTGAATCCATTTTTGAATTTAAGAACCCTCATTCAGAATATCCTTCATTTAAGGAAATCTAATAACCTGGTATGGATACGATCACGGCTACACAGAAAGTAAGAGAAAAGGCCATTGAACTGGGTTTTGACCGTTGTGGGTTCGCACGCGTATGCAGCCTTGATGATGAAGCCTTTCGGCTTGAACAGTGGCTCAATCAAAATCTCCATGCCACAATGGGTTGGATGGAAACTAATTTTGAGAAGAGAATTGATCCGGGAAAACTGGTACCCGGGTCAAAAAGTGTGGTAAGTGTGATTGCAGGCTATCGCTTTCAGCAAAATGAAGATTTTGACGCAGTAAATATTGGCCCCAAAATTGCTAAATATGCGCGCGGGAGAGACTATCACAAAGTGTTCAAAAAAAAGCTGCATAAGCTTTTTGATTTTACGAGATCGTTGATTGGCGATGTAAACGGACGCATTTTTGTTGATTCGGCACCTGTAATGGATAAGGCATGGGCACAGCGTGCCGGGAATGGCTGGATTGGGAAAAACAGCAATCTTTTGAATAAAACACACGGTTCTTGGTTTCTAATCGGTGAAATGATTATTGATGTACCGTTTGTATATGATGCACCGGTTACCGATCACTGTGGCAGCTGCACTCTATGCATTGATGCCTGCCCTACCGATGCCATACCTGAGCCTTACCGTATAGACAGCAACCGGTGTATATCTTACCTTACAATCGAGTTAAAAGAGAATATTCCTGACGAATATCAGCATCAAACAGGTGAATGGATGTTTGGATGTGATATTTGCCAGGATGTTTGTCCATGGAATCAAAAAGCGGCATATGGAAGAATAGACGACTTGAAACCAAGAGATCAGATTATTCATCCGAATGAAAAGAAATGGTCTGAAATAACAGAAGAATCCTATAACCGGATTTTTGCCGGCAGTGCAGTACGAAGGTCAAAATTTCCCAGGTTTATCCGGAATGCCAAAATAGCCGAAATGAACTCCCTTAACAAAGACAAATCATGACAGCCAAATTACAAATCCAAGTACCACTACCAATATGAACCAGGTAATAAAAGCAATGATGTTAATTTTCTTTGCTTTTTCTGCCTTGTACCATGACCTTGGCCTTACACCCTGAAGAATAAATGTGGTTACAGCAGCAAGATTCACACAAATCACATTTGTCACCAGGAGCAAAAATGCATAATAGGCAAGCTCAAACTGTGAATCTCCCACTAGCAGCCCCGCGGTTACAAGCGGTGGCAATAAAGCTACAGCAACCATTACCCCAATAACAGCGGCCGACATCCCGATTGTGTAAGCAAGCACACCTGCTGCTCCCGAAGCCAGCGCAAGTGCAATATCTGATAAATGAACATCTGTTCTGCTGGCTATCTGATATAATGACGCCTCAACTTCCAATACCATGCCCAGAATCAGCGATAACAAAAATGCCACTGTAAGGCCGGTAAGGTTGGTTTTCATAGAATTTATAAAAAGTTTGAGATCACCTAAAGTGGTTGAAAGCGCCAGCCCTACATTTGGGCCAAGAAGCGGAGCAATCACCATTGCTCCAATCACTACAGCGGTACTGTCTCTTAAAACACCCAACGCAGCAACTATTGTTGACAGGGTAACCATGGCTATATACACAGCATTTAATTGCACACTGTCCTGAACGTCGTTGTATAATTCCTCCCGGCTGACACGAATTCCCCGCAGTGGCTGTTCCCAGGGCTCTGCTCTTTTTTTTTCCTGATCAGTCTCGTCTTTTTCAATCTTCTCAATTCTTGGAATAGTAGCTACAACAGCTGTAATGACTATTCTGTAGCCTTCATTCTTCCTGATAATCTTTTCCGCGTTATCAAGGAAAACCTCTGTTTTGCTCGCATCTACAAGTGCCTTTAGCAAGTATCCACTGCTTTCTGACGAGTTGTTCCAGTAATGTTCTACAGAACCATCTTTTAAAAGTTCTTCAAATTCATTTTTGCCTTCATCAGGCACAACAATTTCGATCTGTCGCAAAGGCATGGCAGTCTCATTTGATTAACACTTTATCCGAATGTTTTTTTTTTAAAATAAACAAAGAATGGGAAAGATATCTTAATCCACAAATATCTGAAATTCAGAAAAGATAAAATCGAAGGAATACAAACAAAATGATGAGTCAAAAACTAAAAAAGAGAGGCTTCTTATTCCAAGATACCCTAAACCAGAAAACCCGGCTTTCAACCGGGCTTTCCTAACTACGTTGGCTTTTCGGGGTACAACAAGTAATATCGGGGTAGATATTACTATACTCGTTTACAACCGTAAATCTATTTTGTTCCTAACAAAATAGAAAAAACCGAATTTTTTAAATATAACTAATTAAGAATTTCTAATATTATAAATTGAATGCTCGACACTGTTTATATACTCTTTAAATTTTAAATTACAAGTCTAAAATTACCCAACAAGTAAAGTGCGATTACTTTGAAATATTACTACTAATATTGGGTCGTTAGGAATTTTGTACTGAACATTCCCCCCTGAAATATATGAATCTAAAAAACTGACTTAGAAAGGCCAAAGTATCCAATAGCACTGGTTTATATGTACTTTGCTTTTTTGGATCCGGTCATCGTTTTGACCTGAGTTCGATTCATAACTCAACTTCCGTAATCTGTTAAATAGAGCTGATTACCAGCCTTTGTAGTTGTTGCAATGCCACAATTTGGATGTTATATAGTATCGTGTGAATTCATATGTAAACGTTCTATGGACAAGTAATCCTTGTTGGCCCCACAAATGTCCTCAACGCGATCAACTCGCAGCAATACGTTGTCTCATTCCTTATCAAGAAATTTTTATCTGCTCAAAACAATCCGCAACGCGGATGACCGATTTTATAGCCCCGGAATTCCCCGAAGGAATCGCTTTGCGGTATTCCGGGTGATGGATGCGACAAAGACATCGTTAGTACCGTAGGTACGCCCGATAACAGGGCTTGGGGTTTATTCGACAACCGTGAATCGCTCGTGCCTACGGCACTAAATCATTGTTTTCGTTGGTCTACCCCGGAATAAATTCCGGGGCTATAAGATCGTACGTACCTCCGGTACTGGGTGC
>SKKO01000266.1 GCA_007123715.1 Balneolaceae bacterium
GTAGCCCCGGGTGGAGCGTAGATCAGCCATGCCCGCATGGATGATGAAGCGCAACCCGGGGTAAAAAAGACGCCACACACCACCCCCCGAGAGATGAATGGGTTGGGTTTTCGGGTGTATTCGAGGGGGAGGGAAGGCACGGTGATATGCGATTTTCGATATGCGATATCCGATATGCGATCTGGGGAAGCCGTGTTCATTAATCTGAACCCGTATCTTGACACCGCTTTAATGCTGAATGGTGATTTGTTTTGCTGCGGACGCTTGATACTGTATAGAAACAGAGGTTACTCTAAACCGTACTGAAAATGGTCGCGTAATTCCTGAACGTATATGCCAATATCGTTCCTGATTTCGAAAAGCCTTGAGTGAAACTTCGAATAGATCGAATCCACGATAAACGGCTCCCGTTTCATTTTTTGGAGATATGCAAGGGCATCATTGGCATTGTAAAGAGCTTTTTTTGTATAGGCAATATTGCCGCCAAGAACATCCTGTTCAAAACCGAACGAATAACCACCGGCAAGTTTCGCGCTTATTTTGAGAATACTGATAATGAACTCATGTACCTGTTTGGTTTGCAAATGGTCCGGTATCGCTTCAGCCCATTTCAGGATATCAACGGCGAAATTCCTGGCTTCCCGGTATACATCGAGATTTTCAAGGGAGCCATAATCAGAAAATGTAAAATCTTCGCTCAGCTCTTTCCACTCTTCGCCGTAGTCAAAATCGTCATCCTCCTCATCTTCGGCCATAAATGGTGCAGAAGAATCCTCGAAAAAGAAATCATCGTCATCGAATTCATCCTCATCATCTTCCCAATCATCCTCATCTTCTGGGAAGTAGGCCTCATCGAGCAGCAATTCTTCCTCAATAAATGCTTCAACCGCGTCAAGTTCGTCAAGACTTTCCTGAAGCAGGGTAATCCATCGGGGAGTATTGCCTTTTGGGTCTGAAGTAATGAAGCGCCTTAATTGTTCGCTGCGTTTTTCGATTTCGTTGAGATGAGACTCCCATTGGAATTCGTTCCAAACAGGATCTTCTTCAAAACCGTCTAAACTCATTCAGTGATATGCTAAATAGTTAATGGGGTATCGCATTAAAATAAAACTTGCGATTAAATACAAGCAGAAAAATACGATTTTTGGCAATGAAAAACAGGGGTAATATAATAAGGTGTTAAAGTTTTTCAAGAACCCTGATCATTACCTTTGTCATTTTAGGTTCTGCCATAGCTGCCGCGTCCAGTATATCTTCAATAATTACGGGTTCAAGAGCTTCAGGGAAGCATTCATCAGTAATGGCGGAGATCCCAAGTACATCCATACCCATGTGTACTGCGGCTATCACTTCAGGTATGGTACTCATACCCACCACATCGGCGCCAATAAGCCGCAGAAAACGGTACTCGGCCCTTGTTTCGAGCATAGGGCCGCTTAACGACACATACACTCCCTGGTGCATATGAATGGCTTCTTCAAGGGCCACATTTTGAGCGATTTCGCGAAGGCGCTCAGTGTAGGGGTCACTCATATCGGGAAAACGGGGCCCCAGCTCATTATCATTGGGGCCCATAAGCGGGTTGTCACCCAGCAGGTTAATGTGATCCCGGATCAGCATAATATCCCCCCGTTTGTAATTCGGATTCATACCGCCGGATGCATTGCTCACAAAGAGGGTATCGGCGCCATTAGCTTTGAGAACCCTTACCGGAAAGACAATTTGCTGCATGGAGTAGCCCTCGTAATAATGAAAGCGTCCCTGCATGGCAACAACTTCCTTGCCTCCGAGCTTTCCAAAGATCAATTTGCCGGCATGACTTTCTACGGTTGAAAGTGGAAAATGCGGAATATCTTCGTAGTGAATTTCGGTTTCAATGTCCATTTCATCGGCAAGCTGCCCAAGGCCGGTGCCGAGAATCAGCATATAATTTGGCCTCATACCTGTTTGAGACTGAATATATGCAAGGGCTTCATTTCGTTTTTTACGAAAGGTTTCTATGGATTCTGGTTGCATTCAAAAAGATGTTTAGGTTAGTCGATTTCGTCCAGAATATCGTCAATTTTTTTGGTACCGGGTACTGTGGATGTTGTTGTTTCGGAATCTTTTTTTACTTCTTTTTTGCTGTGTTCCGTATTCTTTTTATTTATTAATCCCGTTTCAGGTAATTCAGGAAGAGTGAAAAGTGTGGCATCGTCCTTACTGAACTGGTGAACAAAATCACCGGCATTTTCCAGGAAAGAGCGCAGAGTCCGGATAATTTCCGTTCGTTTGTCAGTAAGTTGCAGAATATTTTGCCTGATCTCCCTGCGGGCTTCGTAAGCCTCTTTGATGATCTTTTCCGCATCCAGCTCAGCCTTCTCTACAATGAGCTTGGCCTCGCGCCGTGCAGAACTCAATTTTTCTTCTGCTGAATTTTTTGCCGTTTGAAGGGTTTCATGCAGAGCCTCTTCCACGCGTTCATAATGTTTTAGTTTGTCGTTCAGCTTGTCAACCTGGCTTTCCAGCTCCCGCATTCTGCCTGTCATGTGTTCCCACTCACTTGCCAGCAGATTCAGGTAAGAGTTTACTTCGGCCGGATCGTACCCTCTGATAGATTTTTCAAATTGCTGCTGTTTAATCTCAAGAGCCGTTAATTTCATGATGTGATTTTAATAGTATTAATAAAAAATTATTGGTTGAGCATATTACGAAGTTTACTGTCTTGTTTTACATTCTCTTTGCCAGCTTCGTTCTCAATTTCTATTTCTATGGAGCGTTTCTGGTCCAGCCTGGCAGGCTCTTTTTTTGAGGACACCGTACTTCTTTTTGTGTTGACAGGTTCATCATCCGTGACAATAGCCTCGAGATTGGATAGCCGGCGATCCGTTTTTTCTTTAAAATCGCGCAGCGCTGCAAGAAACTCCTTGTTTTCGGTGATATTTTTCCCTGAATCTTTCTTCACCCAGGCTTTGATGATACTGCCCACAATGCCAAGAAAAACAATGGTTACGATACTGCCAAAAACAATGGCCACAATAGCAATTTCTTCCGGGTTCATAATGTGCTCCTGTTACGTTTATAGTTACGGCTGAATTTACTGGTTCAGCATATTTTTTAGTTTTGCTTGCTGCCCGGATTCTGTTTTGCCGGCCTCTTCGTCAATTTCAATATCGAGCAGACTTTTTTGAGGCTTTTTTTGTTGCGGCTGTTTACTTTTCACACCGCTGCTTTGCCTTTCATTTGTCACAATAGCTTCAAGGTTCGCCACACGACGCTCCATATTCTCTTTGAACTCCCTGAGCGCGGAGAGAAATTCACGGTTTTCTGTAATGTCTCCACCGGACCCTTTTTTAATCCATGCTTTAATAATAGTTCCAATGGTTACGATTAATACAATGGCAATGGCACTTCCAAATACAACAATGGCATGCGGATCAGCTCCTTCCAACATTTCAATCACCTTTAGTTTTTGCTTTTTTTGCTACAGTTTTCCGGTTGTTTTCTTTCATCGATTCTAAATCATCCATTTCAATTGAAAAAGAAGATGGGGATGAATCACTGCCGGTGAAAGAATCATCAGCCACAATAGCTTCCAGATTCTCAATACGCTTGGTCATTTTTTCGATGGTAATCTTCAGATCTTCAATCTCGGAATCGTTCTGCTGATTATTGGATTTCCATTTCAGTTTATTTTTCTGGTAATCAATGATGTATCCTCCAATGATTGCAGTGAGAATGATGAATGCTATAAAAGTTCCCGACATATCAAAAAAATCGAAAATGATTAATAACTAGATTTCCTGCACGTTTAATGGCTTTCACCCTACGTAAAAGTAATAAATTTAACCGACTATTTGTTGAATTTCCCGGGCTGATTTTATCTGTAATCTGCAAGTAAATAACGTACCGGTTATACAACGGATATTTGATACGTTTATCATATTCAATAGTTTCGTTCTCCGAAAATGGCCGTCCCCACCCGAACCATGGTGGCACCTTCCTGAATAGCTACTTCGAGGTCGTTGGTCATTCCCATGGAAAGATGATCGAGCGAAACACTGCCTCCTTCAAGATGCCGGTATTCATCCCGGTATTCACGAAGTTTTCTGAACTCGGGACGCACAAGTTCGGGATCGTCCGTTAACGTGCCCATTCCCATCAGCCCTTTCACTTTTGTATGATTGAGGTTTTGAGCCGCCTTTAGTATAGCCTCAAGCTCTTCCGGGTCGCAGCCGCTTTTCTGATCTTCGTCGCTGATGTTTACCTGGATAAGCACATTGATTTCCCTGTTTTCGGCGGACGCACGTTTTTCAATTTCTTCCAGGGCTTTTATTTTGTGAACGGATTGAATCCAGTTCACACGGTGTGCCATATATTTGATTTTATTGGATTGCAGTGTCCCGATGAAATGCCATTGAACGGTTTCGTTTTTGATGGATTCCATCCTGTCTTCAAGGGCTTTGGCCCGGTTCTCGCCGAAATGGATTTGGCCGGTTTCGATCAGTTCCAGTACCAGAGAATCGGGTTTGGTTTTACTGACCGCCACAAGGGTAATTTCGGACGGATCCCGGCCTGCATCGAGGCAGGCGGTTTCAATGCGGTTAATGATGGCACGATAACGGCTCTGAATATCTTCTGGCATGTATAATTTGAGTAAAATGAAATCATATATCAGTGATATAAGGTAACAAAAATTATCTGCTAAATGATCCGGATACCAGTTTGTGCCCTATCGTCTGCCGGCTGTAGTTGCCGGCTGACGAATTCTTCCACACCAGCCACGAGGGCGCGAAGGTTTTAGCCACCCCCGCAGGGATCCCTTTGGGAGAAGGCACCAGGACACAAAGGTGCACGAAGGTTTTTGATGTAATATCTGAGATTTTGGGGTTTTAAATGGGCTTTGTTATAGAATTTTATTCTCATCAAAGTCATTCTTTACCGAAATTCGGTATTTTTTCATGATGTATCGTTATCATACAGAGATCATCCAACGAATTGTGGAACAGGGCTGAGATGCTTCAAAAACTACGTCAATACAGTTTAAAATCCTTTCCGAAAAACTTCCTGCTGAAAAGGCCGGTAGCCGGGGCATCTATCATCACCTTGTTTAACTTCCTGTTTCTGATGATCTACCGTCCGGCCCACACCCGGCCGGGATATTTGCTGGGTTATGAAGGCACAATGGCCATTTACTGTATTGGGAGCGGGCTGACCGCCTTTGCCGTAATTCTGCTGATAAACCGCTCCGGCTTGTTTTCAGCGGAAAAAACGTGGAATGTTGTGAAGGAGATTGCCGCCGTTATCATGGTGGTTTTCGCCATGGGGCTGGCCATCTTCCTGCTTGCTTTTCTGGTTGAGGCTCCCGGCCAACGATGGAACCTTCCTACCATTCTCGACTCTTTCCGCCTTACCTTTATGATTGGCGGCATCCCCCTCTATCTTTTTACAATCATCAACATAAACTCCCTTTTCACATCCAAACTGACACAGGCTGATATAGAGGAAAATATATCAGAAGCTGAACCGGAAGAATGGATTACCATCGATACGCCACTGAAAAAGGAAGAACCCGGTTTTTATCCGGATGAATTTCTCTACGCGGAATCGGACGGTAACTATGTAAATGTGTACCTGCAGAAAGGGGAAAATGTCCGGAAAGAGGTGATCCGGATCTCCATCAGCAGTTTTGAAGAACAGCTGGCCGGAATCCCGTATATCATGAGAACCCATCGCGCATTTATCGTGAACCTGAAGAAAGTGAAGGAAGCCAGCGGTAACTCTCTCGGATACCGGCTCACCATCCCCCTGGTGCCCGGAGAACTGCCCGTCTCCCGCAGACACACCGGCAAATTCCGGTCGCTCTATGCAAGACGCTCTAATTCGTATATGTGATTAAACCCTGAAATGAATTAAGTGATAATATGCTACTCTTAAAAATATAGAACACAAATGGCAATATTTCCATAATGGGGTAAATCGAGGAATTTACATTTTTCAGTGGCTTCCCCTTTTCCAACTCAGGCCCCAATAGATGCCTTCGGCGCGAGCGGGGTTACAGTCCCCCAATAACCATTCATCACAAAACCTTTCCGTTTATCACAGAAAGGGTGTTTCGGGTTAGTTGTTCGTCTCAAAAAATTGCTGTGTGTCCCTGTTCGTTGTTCTTTTTTTGGGTCTCCGCGAACTTGTTTGTAGCGAAAGCTGCGAACCAATAAACAAGACAACCGGAGCACCGATATGAAAACAATAATAAACTGGTCAAAAACAAGAACAACCTTATCATCATCACAAACAATCAAGTTCATCTGGCTCATCGCTCTGTTCACGCTTCAGGCTGCGATGCTTTTTGCCCGCCAGGGTATCGTCACGGGAGTTGTGACTGACAACGACACCGGCGAATCCATTCCGTTTGTCCATATCGCGCTCCTGAATGTATCAGAAACCGAGCTTCTGGCCGGAACCGTGAGCGATATTGACGGAATGTTTGCCCTCAGGGTTTCAGACGGCGGAACCGGAATTCTGAGATTTAGCGCCATCGGCTATGAAACCCGGCAGATGGAGATCGGTATCGATCCGGGGTCGGAACTGGATTTGGGTGAGATTGCCCTCTCCTTTGCCACCATCACGCATGATGGGATCACGGTAGTTGGTGAGGTAACGGCGAGATCGGCCCCCGGGCAAACCTCGTTTTACGTGAATGAAAATATGATAACCGCTTCAGCTTCCGGTACAGATCTTTTGAAACTGATTCCCGGGGTTGAGGTGGATATCATGCAGAATATCTCGCTGGAAGGGAGCCGGAGCATCCTCATTTTTGTGGACGGCAAAGAGCGGGACCGCGGCTATCTGAGTCAGCTCCATCCGTCTCAGATCGACAGGGTAGACCTTCTTACCCTGCCGCCGGCCAACTTTGACGCGGCCATTACCGGTGCCATCAATATTGTGCTGAAACAAAAACCGGACAACCACTTCAGCGGACACATCCACCTGGACCTGCCGGCAACCCAATCGGAAAAATACCTCTTTCCGGCAACCAGCATTCACTACGGCATCGGGCGGATGAACCTGTTCGCATCATACAACGGTGAGTTCAGCTATTTTGACGTCACGGAAACATCACGCAGAACAACCCCGGCTTCGGTTTGGGAAAGCAGCCAAAACGTACGGCAGCAGTACTGGTCGCACAGATTCCACTACGGACTGGATTTCGATCTGGGCAGCAGGCACGAGCTTGGATTTTATGGCTGGCTGAACCCCTATTCACAGGAGAACAGCGGCACGGCACAACTGGCCATAACCGGCGGAAACCCGGAAAGCTGGTCGGCCGATAAACTGGATGAAGACAGAAATTTCAGCGCATTTTACTCCGCAGCCTGGGCCTTTACTCCGGGCCGCGATAACGGAAGCCGCCTTTCGGTTGATGCAGCCTATCAGACACTGGATGCGGAGAACATCATCACCTTTACAAACCCACAGGACGGCCATTTTCTGCAAAACCGGATGAAACCGATGCAGGAAACACTCCGAATCAGGGCAGATTATCGTCAGCCGCTGTCGGAGCATGTTCTGCTGGAAACCGGATTTCATGCGGGAAACCTTTCATTAAGAGACAGGGCAGCCGGCGATTTCCGGTACCGGCATGAAACACTGGCAGGTTACGGTTCTGTAAATGCCCGTTTTTCACAGGTAGACATTACGGGCGGAATCCGGGCGGAGAGGATATCCTATGGGCTGCAAACCGGCATCGAGAACAGCCTCATGGCTCTGTTTCCCAATGTATCGTTGGCCTACCGCTTTCCCGAATCGGGGCAGACCCTGCGGCTGACATACAGGAGGTCGGCCCAGTATCCGCACCTTTACCAGCTTAGTCCGGTGCAGACGGCAGATGATCCATGGAGCAGGCGAAGCGGGAATCCCGGCCTGGATCCTGCCTTTCGGCAGCAGATGAATCTGGAGTACAGTACTCTGTTTGGCAGCAGTTTTGTATCCGCAAACCTGTTCTACACCCATGTTTCACGAGCCATCCACACCCTGGCTGCCATCAGTCCGGAAGGGATCTATGAGAGTTACTGGATGAATATGGGCGATCTTCAGCAGGCCGGTATACGATTCTCAGGCTCACTGAACCTGGGCGACAGA
>SKKO01000117.1 GCA_007123715.1 Balneolaceae bacterium
AGTACAGCATAAGAGCTGCAGATATTGATGTGGATCACCTCACCGGTTATTTTTTATCCGAGATGGAAAAAGGGCTTGAAGGCAGTGAAAGCTCATTGAGAATGATACCAACCTACATCGAAGCCGATAATCAGTTCAGAACCGGTGTTCCGGTCACTGCAATTGATGCAGGCGGAACCAATTTCAGGGCAGCAAAGGTGATGTTTACCGATGAAGGCAAGCTCGAAATGTCAGATCTGGTGATGGAAAAAATGCCCGGATTAAACGGTGAAATTTCAAAAGAGGAATTTTTCAGTGTGATTGCAGGGTATGTAAAGGAGCTGGCAAATGAAACCGGCGGTATCGGTTTTTGCTTCTCATATCCAACAGAAATTCTGCCGGACAAAGATGGCAGGCTTCTCCAGTTTTGCAAAGAAGTTGAGGCGCCCGGTGTGGTTGGGGAGCTGATAGGCCAGAACCTGCTGAATAGCCTCGGTATGCCGGGAAAGCAGATTGTATTGCTGAATGATACGGTTGCAACGCTTCTTGCAGGAAAATCGGCATCTTTTGATAAAGATTACGACTCATATATCGGTTACATTCTCGGAACCGGGACAAATACCTGTTATATCGAAAAAAATGAAAAAATCAGAAAAAATCCCGGCCTCGCAACCGGGAAAAACCAGATTATCAACATTGAGTCGGGAGCATTTGGAAAAGCGCCGCGTACGGAAATTGATTTGAAATTCGATGAGTCCACAACCAACCCGGGGCAATACACCTTTGAGAAGATGTTCTCGGGCGGATATTTCGGCGGACTTGCACATACAGCACTAAAAATGGCTGCTGACGAGGGATACCTGTCCCAAGAAAGTGCAGAAAAACTGCGCGCCGTTAATGAAATTACCACTGAAGATGTGAATAACTATTTGGATGAGGCAGCTTTGGAACGGGGTCCGCTTAGTAACATTTTGACTGATGCAAAGGATGAAAAAGCTGCCATTAAAATCATGAAGACCCTGGTTGAGCGTGCCGCTAAGCTTGTAACGGCCAACCTGGCAGCCGTAATCCTGAAATCGGGTAAAGGTACTGTTCCGGAAAAACCGATCCTGATCACAGTTGAAGGGACCGCATATTACAGGCTGCATGGCCTGAAAGTGCAGATTGAAGCCGGAATGAAAGAATATCTGACGGGAAAGAATCAGCGATATTATGAATTTACTCACGTTGATCAATCGAGCCTTGTAGGGGCTGCACTTGCCGCCTTAATTGAATAACGGGTATAAAAATAAAAAAGAAAACTTCTAACCATTGAATGAATAAAATGAACAGTAAAGTAAAAGAACTCGCAAAAATGATTGACCACTCTATCCTTCACCCAACATTGACGGATGAAGACCTGAGGCGTGAATGTGAAGTGGCAAAGAAATATGATGTTGCATCGGTATGTGTGAAACCCTACGCGGTGAAACAGGCCGTAGAATTGCTGAAAGGAAGCGATGTACTGGTTGGTTGTGTAATCGGTTTTCCTGCGGGAAATTCAGCCATAGAAGTAAAGGTTTTTGAAACAGAACAGGCCTGCCTGGACGGCGCCGTAGAAATAGATATGGTAATCAATATTGGCAAAGCTCTTCAGGGAGACTGGGAGTATATCACAAGGGAAATAAAAAGCGTAACGGATGTGTGCCATAAGCATAATACAATTGTAAAGGTTATATTCGAAACGGATTTCATCACACAGACTGAGGACAAAATTAAATTGTGTGAAATCTGTACGGATGCGGGTGCCGATTTTGTCAAAACTTCGACAGGCTTCGGGTTTGTGAAACAGCCCGATGGTTCCTATAATTATACAGGGGCAACCCTGGAAGACCTGAAATTGATGAGAAAACATTCGGGCATCAATGTGCAGGTAAAAGCAGCCGGTGGGGTCCGTACTCTTGAAGATTTACTGAACGTGAAAGAAACCGGGGCAACCCGTTCCGGAGCTACTGCAACCATTCAGATGCTGGAAGCTGCAAGTGAGAAATTCGGAAATGGATAAACCTGACGGTATATCGATTTCGGGTTCCACTTTCACATGAAAATGAAAATTATTAACTAACAAACCTTACAAAAACAGATGAAAAAATTGAATGCCGGTGTCATAGGGGTTGGATTTATCGGCGCAGCACATATTGAAGCACTGCGCCGGTTACATCAGATCGAAGTAAAATCGATTGTGGATGAAACAGAAGATGCAGAAAAAAAAGCAAAACAATTGGGTATCGATAGCTGGTATAGTGATTATAAAGAGATGCTCGCAGATCCTGAAATTGACTGCGTGCATATATGCACACCCAACCATCTGCACTTTGAGATGGCCAAAAATGCTCTGCTTGCCGATAAGCACGTAATTTGTGAAAAACCACTCACTACCGATGTAACCGAAGCGGAAGAATTGGTAGATCTTGCAAAGAAAAAAGGGCTTGTTAATGCAGTTAATTTCAACATACGTTTCTATCCGCTGATGCATGAACTGAGCGCAGCCATCCGTAAAGGTGAAATGGGTGAGCTGTTTTCCGTGCATGGGTCTTATTTGCAGGATTGGCTGTTTCATCAAACGGATTACAACTGGAGGCTTGAAAAATCCCTCTCGGGTGATTCACGAGCAGTCGCTGATATTGGCTCTCACTGGATGGATTTAGCTGAATTTGTTACGGGGAGAAGAATTACAGCAGTGATGGCCGATTTTGCAACGTTCCATAAAATCCGCAAAAAGCCGCTTAAACCGGTTGAAACGTATGCGGGAATGCTTCTGAAGCCGGAAGATTATATGGATATACCGATAGATACCGAAGATTACGCATCGATCCTGTTTCGTTTCGATAACGGAGCCCGGGGCTCGTTGACCGTTAGCCAGGTATTTGCGGGCAGAAAGAACCGTGTTACAATGGAAATAGCAGGATCAAAGAAATCGGCCGTGTGGAATTCGGAAAGCCCGAACGAAATCTGGTATGGGAGACGTGATTCCGCAAATGAAATACAATTAAGAGATCCGTCGATTATGCATCCGGAAAGTCGTGAGATTGTATCATTTCCCGGCGGACATAACGAAGGATTTCCTGATACGATGAAGCAGAATTTTTCCAAAATTTATGCCAGAATACGGGACATAAACCTTCCCGAAAATTATCCGACTTTCAGGGCAGGGCTCAGGGAAATTGTGTTATGCGAGAAAATCGTGCAAAGCCAGAAAGAAGAAAAATGGATAACCGTATAAAGTGAGGGAAAAAAAATGAATATGAAACTCGGATTTGTATCAGCCATTTTACCGGAACTCAGCTACAATGAGGTTGTAGATCATGCAGCAGCATGTGGTTACAAGTGTATTGAAGTGTGTTGCTGGCCCGTAGGTAAAGCTGAGAGAAGATATGCCGGAGTCACACACATCGATATTGATACCTTGAATGAATCCAAAAAACAGGAAATTTTGGATTACACAACCGAAAAAGGGCTGGAAATATCAGCACTGGGTTATTATCCGAATCCCCTGGATCCGGATCCGGAAAAGAGACAAGTCTATGTGGGCCATCTGGAAAAACTGATAGACGCTTCTGCATTCCTGGGGATTCACAGGATAAATACCTTTATCGGGCGCGATAAGAACAAATCGGTGGATGAGAATTTTGAAATTTTCAAGGAAGTCTGGAAACCGCTGGTAAATCATGCAGAATCAAAAAAAGTGAAGATCGGCATTGAAAATTGTCCGATGATTTTTACCGCTGATGAATGGCCAGGCGGGAATAATCTGGCCGTAAGCCCGGTTATCTGGCGCCGGATGTTCCGTGAGATTGAGAGCGATTATTTTGGCCTCAATTACGACCCTTCGCACCTTCTCTGGATGCAAATGGATTATATCAGACCAATCTATGAATTTCGCGACAAGCTCTTTCACATCCATTTAAAAGATGCGAAAGTCTACCGTGAAAAACTTGATGAGGTGGGAATTCTTGCGGCACCGCTTGATTTTCATACTCCGAAACTTGTAGGCCTTGGAGATATCAACTGGAGCGCGTTTATTTCCGCTCTCTATGATGTGAAATACGAAGGTCCGGTCTGTATTGAAGTCGAAGACAAGGCGTTTGAACAATCACTTGAAGACCGTAAATACTCACTGGAACTGTGCAAGAGATACCTGGATCGGTTCTTTTAGTACGTGAAAATGAAGTTTCGAAGATGTAAGGCAGGCCGGCAAACAGCCGGCTTTGTTCTTATCGAGTACCCATAAAATTCATACGAATGTATAGTATAGTATTCCTTGATGCCAAAACCGTTGGTGAGGTACCCAATCTCAATGACTTAAAAAGCCTTGGAGATGTCACTTTTTACCAGACTACTACACCCGGTGAGACCGGTGAAAGGATCAGGGATGCGGATATTGTCATCACAAATAAAGTAGTTTTAGACCGTGAATTGATTGAAAGTGCTAATCAATTGAAACTGATTTGTGTAGCTGCCACCGGGATGAATAATATTGACCTGGAAGCCGCGGACGAGGTGGGAATCCAGGTTAAAAATGTTGCCGGATACGCTTCCCAAAGTGTGGCTCAAAGCACATTTGCGCTCATTCTTTACCTGATGCAGGATATCCGGTATTATGATCATTATGTGAAAAGTGGTGAGTACTCAAGAAGTGATATTTTCACCAATCTTGGCCGGCCGTTCCGGGAAATTTATGGGAAACGATTTGGTATTATCGGGCTGGGAAGTATTGGCCGGCAGGTTGCCGCGATTGCGGAAGCATTCGGGGCAGAGGTGGTGTACTACTCAACGTCAGGCAGAAATACCGGTCAGTCCTACAGACGCCTGAACCTCAATGAGCTGCTGGAAACATCCGATCTGATATCCATACATGCGCCTTTGAATGAGAATACTGCAGGATTGATTGGTTATGAGCAGCTGAAAAAGATGAAACGGGATGCTATCCTGATCAACACCGGCAGGGGTGGTATTGTGAACGAATCAGGCCTGGCACAGGCACTGGATGAGAATTTAATTGGTGCAGCCGCACTGGATGTTTTTGAGCATGAGCCCATTCAACCGGAGAATCCTTTGTTAAAAATAAAGAACAAAGAAAAACTGGTGATGGTGCCGCATATCACATGGTCAAGTATAGAAGCGCGAACAAAACTGATAGAGGGGGTCAGGAAGCATATTGACAGCTTCTTGAATGGGAACATTTCTAAAAATTAAAAAAACTTAATATTTTCTTGCATTCTTTGACACAGAATATTATTCTGATAAAGGGTGATATGCACATCTTCCTTCATTAAAGAGTTTCCGAAGGCACCCTGTAAACTAACTAATAACTAAACATTCAGACTTATGAGATCTATAAAAACGATTCTTACAACAGTGCTATTAGGGGTTTTTCTAACATTAGGATGTGATTCGGTGGTGGATCAGAACAGTCCTGATACTTCTGAGTTTCAGGTGCAATCAACTGAGAATTATTTTTCAGTCGGAAGTTTTGGATTGCTGGAACCATTTACTCAAGATGAACTGGACGATAATTGGGTCGCAGACAGGAAGTATCCTACTGGAGGTGTAGAGTCTGTTAGTTTTGATGGGCGTGACAATGTTGCAAGGATCGGCGTAATTGCAGAAGATCGAGATGCTAATTCATTTGCATTCTTTGAAGGGATAAAAAAAGTGGCCGATTTTGGTACCCATGTGCAGGTAGATCTCTATGTACCAAGCGAATGGCAAGATGCAGATGTGGTCAATGTTGGATTTTGGGCTAGTGATGATCCAATAACTGCTTATCCTATAATCGTATATCGCAATAGTGCTGCTATAAATGCAGGATTTTACACATGGGACGGCATCAGTGGGTATGAAGAATCAGTTATTCCGGTTTTATACGATAACTGGAATACATTAGAAATTTCTCTGGATACAGAAAATGAAGTTGCTAACTACAGGATCAATGGTGAGGCTGCTGGAGGTATCAGTGCCATAAGTTCTACAATAGGCCAGGTATTTCTTAATCACTACAATGATGGTGCAAGGAGTTACGACGCTTTCTGGCATGCAGGTGTTTCAAATCCTACAACTAAAAAAGAGTGCATGAGTGGCGGTTGGGTAGATTTTGGATTCAAAAACCAAGGCCAATGTATCCGATTTGTAAACACCGGGAAGGACAGCAGGTGATTATTTGTAAATCAGATTTGATAAAAATTATAAAGCCTTCATCTTTTTGGTGGAGGCTTTTTTTATTGTAATTCGTTTTATCTTTTTTCCGTAGTATCGACATCATCTAAAACGGACACCTTAGATTTATAAATGGAGGAGAAAAGGCATGAAGTTTTTTTGCCACCAAGCATTGTTTATAAAATCTGACTGTTGTGATTCCTCATATTATATAATTTGTGATCCTTTGTGTCCTCGTGTCTTCGTGGCAAAAAAAGACACGCCAACCACAGAAACAGATATATATTTTTAGATCCCGCCATTTGTGGCTTAAAATTAAACTCTGTTTCATATTCAAGGTAAAATGTGCAATTTTGTAAGGGTATTCTCATACTTCCGGGTATCAGAATAGGAATGAAATGCAATGTATGCCACGTATATGAGTATAAAATCTTTTCCCCGTTTCTGTCTATCCTTTAACCGCCCTTTCCCTTTCTTCCTCATTTTGATCGGTTTATTAGCCGTTGAAACAGTTGCCGCAGAACATTCAGAACGGGCAGTAAATAATCCGGAAAAAGAGTACTCTCTTGCTGATGACCGGGAAGAGTGGCGCATAAAACCATGGCAGGCAGACCCCCGGTACTGGCAGTACAAAGGCGAGCCTGTACTGCTTCTCGGCGGGTCAGATCAAGACAACCTGTTTAATCATCCGAACATCGCCTCTGTGGGTGTTGAAGCCCATCTTGATTTGTTGGTTTCTGCCGGGGGCAATTACATTCGAAATACCATGTCGAGCCGCGACAGGCTGGATCCAGACAGTGATCTGTACAACGATATCAACCGGTACCCTTTCCATTTTGATGAGGAGGCCGGCCTCTATGACCTGGACCGGTGGGATGAGATCTACTGGCAGCAGTTCAGTGACTTTTTAAGAATGACCGCAGAACGGGATATCATCGTTCAGATCGAAATCTGGGATCGCTGGGATTATGGTGAAGTATGGGGCGGCGCCTATTCGGCGGAGGCCTGGTCGGGCCATCCGTTCAACCCGAAGAACAATATGAATTACACGGAAGAGAATACCAACCTGTTCGAAGAGAAGTGGGAAAACTACCCGATTTTCCGCACAATCCCGGAGCTGGACAACTCTCCTCAGGTATTGGCTTACCAGGAAGCCTTTGTTGCCAGGCTGCTTGAAATGACTTTTGAATATGGCCACATCCTCTACTGCATCAGCAACGAAAGTACGGCTACGGAAGAATGGAGCCGCTACTGGGCTCACTTTATACGCCGGAATGCTGACGATGCCGGTGTTGGTATTGAGCTGACGGAAATGTGGAATGAGCACGATCTGACTCATCCGATGCACCGGAGGACATTCGATCATCCCGAACTCTACGATTTTGTGGACACCTCTCAAAATAACCTTCGCGACGGCCAAATCCACTGGAATAATATGCAGGCAGCCCGCCAAATGGTGGCTGATCCGCCTCGCCCGATGAATAACAACAAAATTTACGGAGGGTCAGCACTCGGCGGGGGAGTTGAAGAGGGTACCCATAAATTCTGGCGCAACATTTTGGGTGGTGTGGCATCTTCACGATTTCACCGCCCCGGTCCGCGCGACGGATTCTTCAGCATAGGGCTGAATGAACTGGCACAGACCCAAATCCGCAGTGCACGAATGTTTCTTGAAAAATTTGATGTATTCCGTGCCGAACCGGATGTTGACAGTAAATTATTGAGTAACCGTGAAGTAAATGAAGCCTACCTCGCTTTTACTCCCGGCGAACAATATGCTGTATATTTTCCCGATGGAGGCTCAGTTGGGCTGGATGTGAGTGGCGGCAGCGGGAACTTTACCTTGCAGTGGCTGCACATATCCAACCGTTCATGGAGTGCTGAAAGATCGATACAGGAAGTGAATACGCTGGAGCTATCGGCTCCGGGAAGAGGGCAATGGATTGC
>SKKO01000197.1 GCA_007123715.1 Balneolaceae bacterium
ACTCACTTTTCCACAAAACCGGAGCAACCCAATCCGGATCCCATTGAAATAATTGCTCACAAAGTTCAGTATGGTCTGATGGTAACCAAAAGTGGGCTAGGATATTTGTGTCAACTACAATCATGGTCTGCCTTGATCAATGGCATCCTGGATTTCTTCAGAAGACAGGCTTCCTTTCACTTTTCTTCTCATCATCCGTGCTTGACGGAGAATTTCATCAGAAGAAACACGTTTCGGCTCGACGGATCGCTCCAAACAGGCTATAATTTCGCTGTTCATACTGCGATGTTGGGCTTCTGCCTGCTGCTTTAGCTTTTTGTAAATAGGCTCTGGTATATTTTTGACTGTGATACTTGGCATAACCTTTTAAGTTTCGTTATGGTGTAAATATGAAACTAACTTAAAAGGAGTAATATTGCAAGAGGGTAAGCCACATAACGGCTTTGCATTTAAGCGGTTTTGCAATTACTGGTTAGTAAAGTGATGAAATCTCAGAATTTCTACAAGGCTAGAAACCTGAATTTATATCTATTCCGGCAAAATCCGCTTGATACGCAGTACCGCGAAGCGAAATGCTTGTTATAATGCGATTTACGTGATTTTATGGTATTATTCTTAATCATGAAATACCAAGCGCCAAAATCAGAAGGTGAAATTTTACCCAACAAACTGGATCTCACCGATTCTAAACAAATTGAGAGAGAAGAGTACCGTGGTTTTCTGAGAGCTGAACTAAAATTCGAATCCGAAATCGAAAATATTGAAACCTTTGATTGGCATCTGATTACTGCTATTCATCATACAGCGTTTGAACACCTGTATGAGTTTGCCGGCAAGTTAAGAAAGGTCAATATTTCAAAAGATGGCTTTCTGTTTCCGGTGGCACTGTACCTGGGAAAGACCATTCAGAATTTTGAAGAGGAGTTTCTGAACACTATTCCGAAACAGATCACCGATGAAAATCAGCTGGTAGCCATAACGGCGCCCATCCATGCCGAACTGTTATTTATCCACCCCTTCCGCGAGGGCAATGGTCGAACGGCCAGGCTCTTTATCAATCTGATTGCTGTCAAACATGGATATGAACAGTTTGATTTCGACTGGATAAGAGAAAACCGAATGGAGGAGTATATAATTTCGGTTCAGTCAGCGGCAGAAAAAAATTACCGCCCGATGAAGGATCTGTTTACTCAACTGAGAGAGAAGCGGAGTTAACATATTCTTTGAGAACCTCCTGCCGGATTTTCTCGGCCTCTCGCTTAGAAATTTTGATCCCCTCAATACGATGGGAGACCAATTGATTTTTCATGGCCCTGCGAGAGATTTTTTCGAGTTCAGAATATGTTTTTTGAAGCTTTTGCATTATTGAAAGGTACTCAGAATCAAGGGGTTTTCAAATTTTGGCAAGCATTATAACGGTGTGGCGGTTGTGCGGCGGGGCTGGATCAAACCCATTGGCACCCAGCCGTAACCCGAGCGCACGAACTGCTGGTTATACCCACAGGTTTTAAGTTCGAGATTTCCAGTATCCCGGTTTACGTCTTAAGTTCATAACAGCGAATATTGTAATCCGATCTTCTTCAACCGAATAGATAATACCATAGGGAAAGCGAGACACCAGAAATCTTCGTTCAATTTTCGTGATTTTAGTCCCCGAAGCTGGCTGCTGCCCGATTACATTCAATACTTTTTCTACTTCATCAATAAAATCACCCCCAAGGCCAACAACTTGATCCTCATAATATTCAGTTGCTTCAAAAAATTCTTTTCTGGCTTCCGAATAAAATTTAATAATCACTTTTGAAGACGTTTTCTTGCTTCATTTAAGACATCCGAAGCAGAATGAAGGGATGCCTCACCAGATTTAAGTGACTCTTTTCTCTTTTGAACTTCTTCAATCCAGGCCTGTTCAATTTCAGTATCAATTTTGCCATGAATGCTCTGTAACAATTTATCAGCCAAACGGGCTTTATCCCTTTTATTTAAATTCAGGGCTGAATTTTCAATCTCTTTTAAATCGGTGATCATAGGAAATGTGTTTAGTTTACCGGAATGTAATTATTAATGATGAAAACCGGAAGAAATTAGATTTTTGAATAGTGGGTATAACATATAATTGCGGGACAGCCCCTCTGCAGTGCCCCTTGTCGTAATCTATCCGATTTCAAGGAATTTGGCAATGAAACAAAGATTTTTTTGATATTGCGCGACTTTTGTTTCTCAATGAATGTCCCGCAATATTAAAAAAAGGTCACCTTTTTTGTAAGGAATTCCTGTTTGGTGGTTCATACTCTAAATTGACTGCCCATTTTATTTCATGAACCATGAAGCTGCTTCGCCATATAAACCTGAAACTGGTAATCCACGGCTGTCTGTCTGTCAATTCAAACATCACTTGGCCTTGAATGCCGGGATTTTAAAGGATCACGTCTAATTGATATCCTGCCGATAATATCGATATTCGA
Organism: Balneolaceae bacterium; assembly: GCA_007123715.1. GTDB lineage: Bacteria > Bacteroidota > Rhodothermia > Balneolales > Balneolaceae > Rhodohalobacter. The sequence continues at coordinate 2,466 of SKKO01000197.1, forward strand.
TTTCAGACCTGTATAATACTTCGATATTCAATATTGAATATTCAGTGTTCATTATTTTCTCTATTCCTTACCCACACACGCTTCCGCACATTTCTCTCCGTCCATGGCGGCGGAAACGATGCCTCCGGCATAACCTGCCCCTTCTCCACATGGATAGAGCCCCTTTATCCGGATATGCTGCAGGGTATGACGATCGCGCGGGATGCGTACCGGAGATGATGTTCGCGACTCGGGTGCAAGTACAACCGCTTCGTTGGTAAGGTAACCTCTCATGGACCGTTCAAATAATTTAAATCCCTCAACTAGCGCCTCATTCATAAAATCCGGAAGAATTTCGCCAATCTGTACTGAACGGATACCGGGAGCATAGGAGGTGTCGGGCAGTGTGGCCGAAAGCTTGCCTTCCGTGAAATCTACCAGCCGCTGGGCGGGAGCGGTTTGGGTACGACCTCCAGCCTCCCATGCCTTTTTCTCGATGACACTCTGGAACCCCACTGCTGCGAGAGGACCCATTCCGTAAAATGGTGCAAAATCTTCCGGACGCAGTTCCACTACTATGCCGGAGTTTGCGGTGGCTCTCGCCCTGCGTGATGACGACCACCCGTTGGTCACAATTTCACCCGGCTTTGTGGCACATGGGGCAATCACCCCGCCGGGACACATGCAGAAGGAATAGACGCCGCGTCCGTTCACCTGCTTCGAAATGTTGTAAGGTGATGGCGGCAGATACTCACTGCGCACCTCACAGTTGTACTGAATCGAATCGATAAGCGCCTGGGGATGCTCCACCCTCACACCAATGGCGAGCGGTTTTAGTTCTATCTCTATATCCCTGCGGTACAGCAGCTCAAATATATCGCGCGCCGAATGGCCGGTGGCAAGAATCACATGATCTGCCTTGAAACGCTCTCCACCCTCCGTTTCAACACCCCGGATCTGGTCACCTTCAATCAGAAAATCGGTGACCCGTGTATTAAAATAAATCTCACCTCCATGGGATAAAATACACTCCCGCATAGTTTTAATGATTGGCGGAAGCTTGTTGGTACCGATGTGCGGATGGGCATCCACCATGATATCGCGGACCGCTCCGAATCCCACCAGCAGTTTCAGGATTCTGTCCACATCTCCCCTCTTTTTCGCGCGGGTGTATAGCTTGCCGTCGGAGTACGTACCCGCTCCGCCCTCACCGAAACAGTAGTTAGAATCTTCGTTAACGATATGATCTACATTAATGGCCTTCAAGTCTTTAATCCGGTCACGGACATCTTTTCCACGCTCCAGGATCACCGGTTTTTTGCCCAGCTCTATCAGCCGGAGTGCAGCAAATAACCCGGCCGGACCCATCCCCACAATCACTATCTCTTCTTCATTTTTTACATTCGGATAATCCGGCAGCAACACCGGCTCCTCATCATACGGTTCACCGATGTAAACTTTTACATTGAGGTTGATGATCACATTCCTCTGACGTGCATCAATCGATCTCCTTACAATCTCGATATGGCGGATTTCATTCCCCGGAATTTTTTGAGAGGATGCAACGTATTCTTTGAGCCTTTCAGGTTCCCCGGCAATTTCAGGAGCCACCCGCAGATGAAATTCTTTGATCACAATGAATGAGTCGATTTTGTATGTCGGAATGAGTTGTTTCGATCACAACTATTTTGATGTAGTAAAGATAAGCGGAAAATCGTGGGAAATAAAACAGATGAAACGATGGAGTGCATAATTAAAAGTACGGAACCTGAACCCCCCCCACTTTTTCTGTTTCTCTGTTTCCAAGCTTTTTACTTATGTCACCCTAAACCCACAACGCTTGCAGGACCTTCGGACTCTGCAAGGTTGTTCAGTTCTGCCAGGTTCTCTCCCCCTCTCCGTCAGGTAAATCACTCCGTGCGCAGTGCTTCGATGGGATCGAGCCGTGAAGCTTTCCAGGCGGGGTAAAAGCCAAAGAAAACTCCCACTGCGGCAGAAACACCTACGGCAACAATCATTGCTTCGGTAGAGAAGAGTGCCGGCCAGCCTGCATAAGTTGCGATCACCTCTGTGGCGATCACACCCAAAGCGATGCCTCCGATTCCACCGAGCAAACAGAGCACCACGGCCTCAATTAAAAACTGAAGTAGCACATCCGGCGATTTGGCCCCCACGGCAAGTCGCAGCCCTACTTCACGTGTTCGTTCGGTTACACTCACCAGCATTACATTCATAATTCCGATACCACCAACAAACAGAGAAACACCTGCAATGGAGGCAAGCAGCCAGGTCATAATCCGTGAAGTTTCGGTTGCTGCCTGGGCCACATCTTCCTGTGTCTGAACCGTAAAATCATTCTCCTGGTATGGTGCAAGACGATGGCGTTCTCGCAGAAGATCGGTGATCTTGGCCTGTGCAATCTCCATTGAATGCTCATCATATACCTGGATATTAATCACCATTGCATGTGAACGGCCTGATATTCTCTGGAAAGCTGTTGTATATGGTACAATTACAATATCATCCTGCACTGAACCCATGAGAGACATACCTTTACGGGAAAGAACTCCAATTACTTGAAGTGGTACACCCCGCACCCGGATCATTTCTCCAATCGGATCAGCCCCTTCAAAAACCTCTTCTACGATGGTTTGTCCTACTACGGCCACAAGCGCAGTGCGTTCCACTTCTTCTTCCGTGTACATCCTGCCACTCTCAATGGGCCATTGACGAATCTGCAGATAATCGTGAGATTGCCCGTATACCCTGGTATGGTAGTTACGGTTGCCGTATACAATAAGCGTTTGTGATCGCACTTCAGGGCTTGCTGCAATAACTTCCGGAATTTCTTCACGCAGTGCCCTTGCATCATCAATCGTAAGAGTATTGGCGCTTCCCCCCCCGATGCTTACCCCGCCAAGCTGCCTGGCTCCGGGAAAAACAAGCACCACATTCTGCCCCAGCCGGTTCACCTGCTCCTGTACTTCGGAACTTGCACCCTGCCCAAGGCCTACCATGGTTATGACGGCTGCAACACCAATTACGATACCCAGCATCGTAAGTATGGTTCTCATTTTATTTCGCCGAAGTGCTTTCAGTGCTACATAAGGTACAGCCGATACTTTCATAACGTTACCTCATTTTCAAGTTCAATGGCTTCCTGTTCTTTCCAATTTGCCAGGGCTGTTTTTGCCTGGATGGGTACAACCTTCTTGTCTGAGATAATCAGCCCATCCCGCAGGGTAACTATCCGTTCGCTGAAACGGGCGATATCGGACTCATGGGTTACCATGAATATGGTAAGGCCCTGTTTGTTCAACTCCTGGAAAATATCGATGATCTCCAGGCTGGTGCGGCTGTCGAGGTTGCCGGTAGGTTCATCGGCCAGGAGAATTTTTGGCTTCGTCACCAGTGCCCGTGCGATGGCAACCCGCTGCTGCTGGCCACCTGAAAGTTCATTTGGATTGTGTTTTGCACGATCCGCCAGGCCCACAATTTCCAGTGCATGCATTGCCCTGTTGTGAATCTCTTTCCAGCTCAGGTTGTCATCGCTGTAAAGAAGCGGGAGTTCAACATTTTCAAGAGCTGTGGTACGCGGCAGAAGGTGAAAGCTCTGAAAAACAAATCCTATCGTTCGGTTTCTTATGTTAGCCAGCTTGTTTTTATTGAATGTGGAGACATCCTCGCCATCAAGATGATAGGATCCTCCGGTAGGCTGGTCAAGGCATCCCAATATATTCATAAGAGTGGATTTCCCTGATCCGCTGGCTCCCATTATCGAAGCAAAAACTCCCTCATTAATCATAAGGTCGATCCCCCTCAACGCGTCAACAGCAACAGAGCCGGTGCGGTAGGTACGGGTAATTTGTTTGAGTTCAACTATGGCCATAAAGTATCAATATTGAGCCTGGTTGCCGCTAAACAGACTGCGCCTGTTATCTTCCTGTTGTCCCATTAACGAAAGACCAATCACAAGCTCGCTTCCAATATCCAGACCTTCAACGATCTCTGTATATAAACCATCACTCAAACCTGTTTTAACACGCTTTGCCACTATTTGTCCCTCCTGCAGCAGGTATGCCTGCCCATTCATTCCTTCACGGTCAGGGGCATCTTCCGGCCTGATATTATCCGGCAGGCGTGCACGCAAAGCAGTGTTTCGAATCCTGACCACATCATGACGTTCATCCGTTATGATGGATACTTCAGCAGTCATACCCGGTTTTAAAAGCCTTTCTTCGTTGTTTACAGCAATGATGGTTTCATAATGAACCACATTATCTTCCATGAGCGGAGCATTTCTCACTTGTATCACTTCCCCTACAAACTCACGACCCCGGTAAGCATCTACCTGGAAAACCGCTCTTTGGCCTTCAACTACATCACCAATATCTGCCTCGGAAACATTGGCATGAATCTGCATTTGGCTAAGGTCGGCAGCAATTTCAAATAAGACAGGTGCGCTCAGGCTTGCTGCGACAGTCTGTCCTACATCTACATCGCGCGAAATTACTATTCCATCGGTTGGTGAAGTGATAGTTGTGCGGGAAAGTTCTCTTTCGGCCCTTTCAAGGGCATGCCTCCGTACACTTACCTGTGCCTCGGCCTGCCTGAGAGTGGCACTGGCCTGGTCGGCTTCCTGTGGTGAAATAAATTGACGTTCCCGCAATTCTTGTACTCTTAACCACTGCATCCGGGCTAATTCGAGGCCTGCTTCGGCCGACTCCAGTTCAGCTCTCGCAGAGCTTACTTCTGCTTCAAATGTTGATGGGTCAATCTGTGCAATTACCTGCCCGCGTCTCACAATACTGTTAAAATCAACAAACAGCTCATCAATGATTCCTGAGACCTGGCTGCCAACCGTAACTTTTTGTACAGGCTGAATTGCACCATGTGCAACCACACGCTGCGATACATCACCCCGGTCTACTGTTTCTGTATGAAGAGGCGGCAATCCTCTTTCTGTATGATTCAACTGATTGAAACCCCACCACCCCAATAGTGCGAGTACAACTAAGGATATAAAAATTATTCTGCCGGTTTTCATCTATCGGTCTGCTATGATTGTCAATATTTTGCCCATTATTATGATGGTATAAATACACATGGTATTCAGCCAATCACAAAAAAAATACCTATTTGGATATATAAACGATAATAATCCTTAAAAAATGCGAAGTTTTTCGCTTTAATAGTGTAAAAATCTAATAAAACAAAGATTACGTGCAACGATAACCACTGCTTCAGCGCATATCCCCCTCCGTCTCTCAAAACCCCCTCACACAAACCCCACTCTCCCACGCTCTCTCTCTATTCACTCCCTAAAAAACGGATTACATGGAAAACTCCCCTGTTCTCCATCCTGCGGTTTCACAACAACCACGGCAGAGTGCGCAGGTATCGTCACAGTTCCATTGCTGATCCCGGTGGTGTGAATCACCGTATCTGAACCTTCTGCCAAAAAAGGATGTAGTTCCATTCCCGGTATACCGATGAATATTTGCTGGGCCCTGAGATCGCTGTTGAATAATACCAGTACTCCATCCAGGTTTTCATCCAGCATATCACCGGCACATGTGCCGTCAGAAATACTCATTGCGATGATACCCGGTACCTGATCCGGGCCTGTATTGTGA
>SKKO01000288.1 GCA_007123715.1 Balneolaceae bacterium
CCGGTAACTTTTCACGCAGACTAATACGAATTACCACCGCGCTGCCCGTTTTACTTTTTCTGGAATGGAAGTTCTACGCTTGAGCGTACGTGCAGGTCTCGCTGGGGAAATGGGATTTCGATACTGTAGTCAGCAAATTTGCGCACTATAGCCTGGTTCAGTTCATTTCGCAGGATATAGCGATCTTTCACATCGGGTATCCAAACCCGCAATTCCATTTCCCAGGCCGAATCTCCGAATTCTTTTAAGTGGACCTGGTGTTTGGGGTGTTTCATCACCTTTGGATGTTCATTTGCAACTTCGTTCAATGCTTTTAGTACTTTATCCAGATCGGAAGTATAAGAAACCCCTACATGAATGTGCAGCCGGAATGTGGGATCGCCATGAGAAAGATTTACCACATTATTCTCCACAAACTGGGTGTTCGGTACTATGATATAGGTATTATTCATGGCCCTGATTTTGGTTGACCGGATACTGATTTCGATCACATCGCCTTCAAGTTCACCCACTTCCACACGGTCGCCCACGGTGATGGGGCGTTCAAACATAATGATGAGTCCGGAGATAAAATTCGCCGTAATATTTTGCAGGCCAAAACCGATACCAACGGAGAGCAGGCCGAAAATTACCGCCAGGCTGGTAAGGTTTATTTCCAGAAACTGGAACGAGATCAGAACACCAAGAATTACAATAACATACTGTGTAATTCGGGCGAGAGTGAACTGGATACCGGGTGCGAGGTCAAACCGTTCCAGGATTTTTCCCTGAAGCACCCTTCTAGCAATCGACCCAAGAATTAAAAAGCCAATAAAGAAAAAGAAAAAAACAGTCAGTGACCCAACCGTAACCGGATCTCCCTGAACTGAAAATATTTCAATTTCAAGAATATCCTGTGCAGCTGATAAAATGTCTTGTAACTCCATAATATGTATAATTAAAACTGAATTACAGGCTGAGCAATTCCTTTTAACGTAAAAAAGTATTCCCTGTTAACGGAAGTGGATGTACAGTTCAGTATACCAGCCGAGCTGCTTTGCATAAGCAACTGCATCAATGTTATCGGCATAACCATTTTTTTTGCATCCGGTTACATTTTAAAAGTGTATTATGAAGCTGACCCATCAACAAACCTGCCTGTTCAGTTGAACCGTAATATACTTGATGCATTCGGGACCGAACCACTTGGCCGGCTGCTGCGTCAACAGGCCATTCCGGCCTCTGCAGGAATATTGGTAATGTCGATTTACGGCATCGTCGACACCATTTTTGTAGGTTTATGGGTGGGATCTCTCGGTATTGCCGCCATTACGGTAGTGCTGCCCATAACTTTTTTGATCGCAAGTATTGGAATGGCAATAGGTGTGGGCGGAGCATCCATCATTTCCCGGGCTTTTGGAGATGGCGATCAGGAAAAAGCATTTCGAACTTTTGGCAATCAGGTTGGTCTTACCCTGTTTCTGGGGATATTTTTTGTAATAGCCGGCTTTCTGTTCATTGACCAGATTTTAAACGTTTTTGGAGGCAGGGGTGATGTACAGGAACCTGCCCGTGAATATTTCAGCATTGTGCTATTAGGAGTTCCATTTCTTGCCTGGGCCATGATGAGTAATAACGTGATCCGGGCAGAAGGCTTTCCAAAAATCGCGATGTATACGATCCTGATTCCGGCCGTGGTTAACATTGTTCTCGACCCGGTTTTTATCATTTGGCTGGATATGGGCCTTGCCGGTGCAGCATGGGCAACCACCATATCCTACATCGCAAGTGCTGCATTTGCAACATGGTTTTTTCTCAGGGGCAAATCCCAAATGCGGCTCTCTAAAACCTATGTCCGCCCCGATGGCGAAATCATCCGGGAGATTGCCTCACTTGGCTCTGTAACCCTGGCTCGACAGGGCACCATCAGCGTTCTCTCTATCGTGCTTAATAATTCTTTGTTTATCTATGGCGGTGAACTGGGGCTGGCCATCTACGGGATCATAGGCCGCCTGATGATGTTTGTAAATTTTCCGGTTCTTGGAATCACTCAGGGTTTTATCCCTATTGCGGGATACAATTACGGTGCCAGGCTGATGGACCGTGTTTACGGAATTATCAGGCTTTCAATGATCTCGGCAACACTGATCGCATCGGGAATATTTTTATTGATCATGATATTTACCCCTCAAATCGTTGCTGTATTTACAAATGATGAACAGCTTATTCGTGAAACCATCCCATCACTCAGGCTGGCATTTCTTGCTACACCGCTCATTGCAATCAATCTGCTCGGAAGTGCTTATTTCCAGGCAATTGGCAGGGCGAGGCCGGCACTGTTACTCTCCCTTTTAAAACAGGGTTTTTTTCTTATACCCCTTATTTTTCTGCTGCCACTATTCTTTGGAATAAACGGAATCTGGTACTCATTTCCCATTGCTGATACAGGCGCATCTGCAATAACTTTATGGTATTTGAAGAACAAATATCACGATGATTTACACTGAAAAGCCTGACTCATACGATTTCACAGAACAAATTTATGGCAGATATTCGGAACGGATTTCGAATCATCTGCATTAAATTTCATAGAATCGATCTATTTCCTGAAAATTTGCTCCACAATCTTGATTTATACATAAAAATATTATATATCAAGCGTGTTTTACATTAATAATTAATTATGTTTGTTAATCACTACGATTCTGAAAGCCATTACGATGAAATGTTTGCGGCAGATGGAAGCTGCCGGGAACACTATCTGCCATTTCTTGAAATGATTAAGAATATCCCGATTGAAAAGCTGAAACAGCTTCAGTTTACCACGGATAAGGCACAAATGGCAATGGGTATGACCTTTAACGTTTACCACGACAAGCAAGGAATTGAAAAAATTCTTCATCTTGATATCATTCCGCGCATTATCAATGCAAGAGAGTGGAAAAATATTGAAGATGGACTTAAACAACGAATTTACGCCCTTAACCTTTTTATTCAGGATATCTACAACGAACAGAAAATACTTAAAGACAGAATTCTGCCTCGTGAACTTATAGAATCCTGTCCCGGATTTTTAAAACAGTGTTCTGGCCTTACACCGCCAAAAGGTATTTGGTGCCACATTACCGGAACCGACCTGGTTCGCGATAAAAACGGTGAATTCTATGTACTCGAAGATAACCTGCGCTGCCCGTCCGGGGTTTCTTATCAGCTTGAAAGCAGGGAAATTATCAAACGGGTTTTCCCCAATTTGTTAAGTAAACTGGGCGTAGCACCGGTATCCAATTATCCCAGCAGGCTTCTGAATATGCTTCAATATCTCTCTGATAAGAAGAAGCCGGTAGTGGGTGTTCTTACCCCGGGTGTTTATAATTCTGCCTATTTTGAACATTCTTATCTCGCTCTTTCCATGGGAGTTGAGCTGGTAATGGGCCAGGATCTTGTTGCGAATAACAATCGGGTTTATATGCAGACAACCTCGGGTCTGCAGCAAATTGATGTGCTTTACAGGCGTATTGATGATACATTTCTTGACCCGCTTGCCTTCAATCCCCAGTCACTGCTTGGTATACCGGGCATTTTTGCTGCATACAAGTCAGGCAATATCGCACTGGCAAACGCACCGGGAACCGGGGTGGCCGATGATAAGGCCATATATGCATATGTGCCAAAAATTATTCGCTATTATCTTGACGAAGAACCGGTATTACGAAATGTTCCCACATACATTTGCAGTGAAAAGGAAGATTGTGATTACGTATTGGCTCACCTTGATGAGCTTGTAGTAAAAGAAACAAACGCGGCCGGTGGCTATGGGATGATGATCGGGCCAAGGGCTACTACTGACGAAAGGAATACTTTTGAAGGGCTTATAAAATCCAATCCCCGTAATTATATCGCACAGCCTATGCTATCACTCTCTACGGTGCCCACACTTGTTGATACGCATCTTGAACCACGCCATGTTGACCTTCGGCCATATGTTCTTTACGGGGACGGGATTGAAGTAATTCCGGGCGCATTTACAAGAGTAGCCCTAAAGCGGGGCTCACTTATCGTAAACTCATCCCAGGGTGGCGGAAGTAAAGATACCTGGGTTTTACAGCAATAATAAAATTATAAAGATATGTTAAGCAGGGTCGCAAATTGTGTTTACTGGCTGGGGCGTTATCTTGAACGTTCCGAAAACTACTCACGGTTTATTGATGTAAACTTTAACCTTATGGTCGATCTACCACCAAACGTTAAGGAACAGTGGGAACCCCTAATCAGGGCAACCGGTGATTATAATCTGTACATCAGCAATTATGACAGCTTTAACAGGGAAACCGCTATCTATTTTCTTGCATTTGATGAAAAAAATCCAAATTCCCTTTTCTCGTCGGTTTCTAAAGCAAGGGAGAATGCACGTGTTGTGAGGGAAAACCTTACAAAAGAAAGCTGGGAAAAACTGAATGAAATTTACCTTTTTGTAAGGGAAGGGGCCGATAATAAAATATGGGAAAAAGAAGATTGCTCCCAGTTTTTCAAGGACGTTAAATATGGCATCCAGCTTTTGTATGGTATAGCAGAAAATAGTGTTGCACGAACTGACGGCTGGTACTTCATCCACCTTGGACAATACCTTGAACGTGCCGATAAAACCTCCCGTATACTCGACGTAAAATACCATATACTACTTCCCTCTGCAGAAGAGGTGGGCTCACCACTCGATTTTTTACAATGGACAGCACTTCTTAAATCCGTTTCAGGATTTAATTTTTACCGCCGCTATTATGGTAAAATTGAGCCTGTAAATATTGTTGAATTGCTTGTTCTAAATAAGTACTTCCCAAGATCTGTATTTTTCTGCCTTACAAATGCTGAAATTTGTCTGCGAACCATCTCCGGCACCAACGGAAATGGTTACAGCAATACTGCCGAAAAAACGCTTGGTGCGCTTCAATCCCGGCTTGAGTACCAGGATGTTAATGACGTGATAAGCAGCGGACTGCATGAATATCTTGATTCTCTTCAAATCAAATTAAATAATATATCAGATGCTATTCATGATAATTTCTTTAAATTGAATCAGAATTTTACGAATCAGAATAATCTTCAGGAATGACATACTGCCTCGGACTCAAAACCAATGAAGGCCTTATCGGCCTGGCCGATACCCGAATCACTTCAGGGACTGAAACTACAACTGCAAAGAAAATTTTTACTGTAAAAAAAGACAGGCACTGCTACTTTATTATGACATCCGGCCTGCGTTCAGTACGGGATAAAGCGATTACCTATTTCGAAGAGGTGATAGAAGAACAGGACCATCATTTCAATAAACTCTATAAAGCGGTAAATAAATTTGCAGAACAGATCAAACTGGTCGCCAGAGAGGATAAGAAAGCGATTGAAGAAGCTGGTTTATCTTTCAATTTATACGCCATTATCGGCGGGCAACTTGAAGGCGACAAAGAGCCCTGCCTTTTTATGGTTTATCCCCAGGCCAATTGGATTGAAATAAAAACCGGCACACCGTACGCCATCATTGGGAACTCAGGTTTTGGCACTCCTGTTTTGCGGCGCTCTTTAAGCTACAGTGAGAGTATGGAATATGCACTTAAATGTGCCTTTCTTTCTTTTGATGCCACACGCCTTTCTGCAAATGATGTGGATTATCCGATTGATACGGTTGTCCTTAAAAGGGATAGTTACAGCATACTTGAGAATCGTTTCACACAAAAAGAACTGGAGACACTCTCCATATTCTGGGATAATCGTCTCCGGAATGCCATCAACGAATTGCCGGCAGATATTCTTCAGAAAGCTTTCCTTCATGATGTTGAAATTCCGGATAATGGACTTTATAAAAAATGAGGTTCAAAATCACGCACCATACCCGTTACTTATATTCAAATACGGTATTCCTCGAACCACATTACCTTCGGTTTAAGCCACAACAAAGAGGATCCTTAAACCTTGTTCACTTTGGCCTGAATGTAAATCCGGAACCTGCAGGCATATCTCACGGAATAGATGCTGAAAATAATTCGGTAACACAAATATGGTTTAGTGATGAAACCGATTTCCTGAATATCGGGGCAGTGATGGAAGTTTCAGTAACGAAAGGATATGAACCGCTTTCATTTATCCTCGATCCATATAAAAAACTTGAAACGGGAAAATCTGTTTATGGCCAATCCATGCTTCATTTTTTAGAACCCTATCTTCAGTCAGAAGTGTCCATAGAGATCAAATCATACGTTGATACAATATTCACTGAGAATAATGGTGAAATCATTGCCGGCTTGTATGCTTTTGCCGGCCAAATCTACAAGGAATGGAAACATCATTTGGTGAAAGAGCAATCAAACCCGGATGCCGAAAACTGTTTCCGGAAAAAATCCGGTTCATGCCGCGACCTTGCATGGATGTCGATTGCCATGCTACGTTCAGCCGGACTGGCAGCCCGGTTTGTGAGTGGCTATACATACAATGCCGAGCTTACAGACGGACACGAACTCCATGCCTGGGTGGAGGTATATTTGCCCGGTGCGGGTTGGGTGGGAATAGATCCCAGTGCCGGTTTATTTGTGCATGAGAATTATATTCCGGTTTGTGCCAGTTTTGATCCGGTAAATACAATGCCCGTGAGCGGCAATTACCGCGGTGATGCAGATAGCAACATGGAACCAACCGTTGAAATTGAAATGTTTGAAGAATGATTCACTTCAAAATTTTCCAAACCGCAAGCCAATCATTGCTGAAAGGCCTGACAAATCCGAATCACTTGTACCTTCCAGGTTTACATTTGCGGCATACCTGTAAAATATCCCGCCGCTCAGCCTGAACCAACTCGTAACATTCAGGTGAACATTGGCGCCCGGCTGTATCACAAAGTAATCATCAGATCGTTTACCATGATCTATTTCTTTTTGGAACTTAACATTTCCTGATCCTACAAGTGTCTGTGCTCCAAAATGTACCAGCTTGAATGAGCGGTTCACATATTCCACTTCAAAGCCGCCGTAGCTGGTTCTCATTTCCGGATCCTGATGTCCGGACAATGACCGGCCTGCCGGTTCAAAATCACTTGCTGTGCGATATCCCGCAAGGCCGAGGTGAATGGCTTGGCCGTCACGAAAGCGTATAACCCATGCACCACGTGTGCCGCGGAGGTAGGCTGCCTGACCGTTCACAGATGTTATACCGAAAACAAGAGAACCATAACCGCCATGATCCACACCCCCGCTGAACAGCGTCTCGGCTTCCTGCGCAGCTATTTGCAGCGGAATCATAAGGACAATGATAAGGATACCTGTAACCCTCGAAACCAATTTCATAAAAACCCTCCGAATTTGAATGTAATGACTCCGTTAAAGCCGGAAAAATCACTGTCTGTGAAACCAAAATCCGATATCCCGCTTGTCATACGATAGTTTACACCCGCAGCGATCCTGAAAAAATGGGTTACATTCAATTCGGCATGTATACCGGGCTCAAATACAAAATAGCTTTCAACTTCTTCATTAACATCATCGAAGTTGCGCTCACGAAGCATCAGGCCTCCGCCCCCAATCAAAGTGGCAGCTGTGATATGAATCAGCCGGTAAGAGCGGTTTGTATATTCGAAGATAAAACCGCCGTAACCACCCATTGCATAGAGGTCGTCATTCCCGTCATAGGGAACGGGCACTCTGTGGTTGGTAACCAGCCCGTAACCACCCCCGCCCAGTGAGATGGCATGGTGATGATCCAAATTAATGATCCATCCTCCGCGACCTCCGACCCAAACCCCTGCTGTACCTGCAACATCGCCGATCTGAACCACAGGTCCGCCAAAGCCACCATGACTTACACTGCCATCAAAAAGGGTTTCTGTCTGTTGTGCAAACAACGATTTGGATGCTGCTCCTGATATTAAAAAAGCTGCTGTAAGAATCAATGCAGCCGTAAATTGAAAATATTTCATACCTGCTTAAAGTTAGATATTTCTGGTTTAAGCAGGTTTTACGTTACTCAAATTTTAGAGTTTCGTATAGAATATTATTAATACATTAAAAAACATACATTCAGCCCATCTTACGCATTGCTGATAA
>SKKO01000369.1 GCA_007123715.1 Balneolaceae bacterium
AAAATGCATTGCCCTAAGCACTTTATACTCCTGTTTGAATGATTTGTGATTTTCGATCTTGCATACATCGCATTACTTCAATCGGATATTGAAAATCGTATATCAAATTAACATGAATGGTACCCGTTTACTCCGGTCCTTAAGTAGAAGTAAAATATTTATGAGTTATTCTTGGGTGAATAAAATGGATTTTTCTTATACAGATCCACCCGGCGGTACGTTCGCTGATATTTTACGTAGTTTTCAGCATTATTTTTGATGGAAGCAATTTCCTCATCCGACAGCTTTCTCACCGGCTTGGCAGGCACCCCCATGTAAAGCCATCCCGATTCAAGGATTTTACCCGGAGGCACCAGGCTGCCCGCTGCAATGATAACATCCGGCTTAATAATGGCACCATCAAGTACAGTAGACTGAATGCCAACCAAGACCCGGTCATGGATGGTACATGCGTGAATCACAACGTTATGGGCTATGGTGACATCATTGCCTATTTTCGTTGGGCCTGTTTGATTGGTTACATGGATACAGGCATTGTCCTGGATATTTGTTCTCTCGCCTATTTCGATCCAGTTCACATCACCCCTGATCGTAACATGGAACCAGATTGAACTATCACTTCCTATGGTTACATCTCCGATAATATCCGCACTGGGAGATATAAAAACTGTTTCATCAAATTCGGGAGAATGGTCGAGGAATTCATAAATCATATTTTTGCAGGCGGGGTATGAATTCTGGAATAAAAAAGCCTCTGGGAAAGAGGCTTTGGTAATATCAATTTAATTTGAACGGTACATGTAGAGCTCTACGATGGCTTTAAACTGTTCATATGATTGTGGATTTTGCCTTAATTTATGTCCGTCTATGAAAAATGTCGGAGTGGCATTTACAGTTCGGCGTATGCCTTCCTGAAGCTGGCTTTCAACCACTGCTCTCACGGCATCAGAATCGAGGTCGGCCATGAATTGACCCATATCGAGATCAATGTCTTCGGCAAAACGGGTAAAATATCCCATAGCATCGGCTTGCCTGGGGCTCCACTCGGCCTGGTACTCAAAAACAAGATCATGCATCTCTTTAAACTTCCCCTGCCGTTTTGCCGCCTCAACTGCATGAGAGGCCAGCCTGCTGTGAGGAAATGATTCTAGTGGAAAATAACGGTATTCAATTTCAACCAGATCGCCAAAATCAGCTTTTAGCTGTTCCTGAGCTGCAATGAATACTTTACATGCCGGACAGGAGTAATCACTGTATTTCAGAATGTTAACTTTCTGTGCTGTTCGCTCCGAGACAATAGAAGGGGCTTGTTGATTGGAATTGCCAAACACTCCGCCATAATAGAGTGCAGCAACCGCAATGATTATAAAGGCTGAAAAAGCAAGAATTTGAATCGATAATTTGTTCATGTGAAGAATGATTTATGTAAAACAGCAGGAAGATAACAGTTTGCGCAAACTATCACCATTATCGTATCTAATTTAAATAACAGCGGTGTTTGCCTTCAGTTTACAGCCTGGTTAATTTTGCTTTTGTATGCCATGGCGTAAATTTTCATCTGTTTTACCATGGATGCGAGTCCGTTAGACCGTGTGGGTGACAGGTGTTCCTGCATTCCGATTTTCTGGATAAATTCTGGGTTGGTATGGAGGATGGCTTCCGGAGTTTCACCAGAGTAAAAATTAACCATCAGGGCAACAAGACCTTTCGTGATGGCTGCATCACTGTCTGCCTTAAAAATGATTTTGTCATCCTGAAGATCAGTAACAAGCCATACCTGTGACTGGCATCCACGTACAAGATTTTCGTCAACCTTGTGTTTCTCATCAATTGTTTCAAGCTTTTGCCCTAATTTGATGATATACTTATATCGCTCTGTCCAGTCACCAAGCAGTTCAAATTGCCGTATGATGCGATCTTGTTTTTCTTGTATCTTCATTATTCCGGAAGATTGTTTCATTAATAAATTAAACAACGGTCAGGATTGCAGTTTTCTGCTTTTATTTTCTGAAGAAATTTCGGTTGATATGGACCCTTTAATTTCATTAATGGATGATTTGTCATCATTCCAAACCGGTTTAGCATAATCAATAACCGTGATGTATTCACCTGCGGCACTTTTTATCCGGTATTGTTCTGTATTTGGCATTCCTGCAAGAACACGTTCGTAATGTTTCTCAGCTTTAGCAAAATCAGCGCTATGCACCAGTTCCTGCCAGGGCATTTGATCGGCCTTGTCTTCAGATATACCTGTGATACTGCTAAAAAAACCGGAGACATTACTAAAAAGTAATTTCCCATCTTCTCCTTTAACCATTCGATATCTGAATTCTTTGGATTTATCAAACATCCGGTCAAGACTGTTGCTGCGCTGTTTCAGCAGAGCCATAATTCGTTTTTGAAGTGATTTGTTTTGAAAAGATGCACGAACAACGGTCTGATCATCGATACTTAATAATCGTGTATCAACTTTTACTTCCACCGGATGACCCATTTTATTGATGAGTACCAACTCATAATCTGCACCCTGGAAATCGCTTGGTTTAAATTTTTCGAATTTATGCCTGAAATTTTCAACGTGTTTTTCATCGAGCAGGTTCCAGATTTTCTTCTTTTTCAATTCTTCATCGTCGTATCCCAGCAGATCCCGGAATGCCTTATTTGATGTTACGATATTGCCCTGTACATCAAGATCAACAAGTGTTTTTTTAGATTCTTCAGTTAACCGGTCGAATTCAATTTCAGTATCAACAACTTTTTTCTCGGATCGTTTCCTTTCCGTAATATCATGCTGATAGGATACCCAGTGTGTAATTTCCCCCTCATCATTTGTCAGCGGATGAATATCCCACTGGTTGATAAATTCCGATCCGTCTTTCCGATAATTTATTGTATGACCAAAAAATGATTGACCCTCCTGAAGCCGTTTTTTCAATGTATCGATAACTGCCCGGTCGGTTTTAGGCCCTTGCAGAATTCGCGGGGTTTTCCCGATGGCCTCTTCCCGGGTATACCCTGTCATCCGGGTAAAACCGTCATTTACATAGACAATTTCCGGTCCCGGTTGGTCCAGTTCCAACGTGGTTATAACAATTGAATCATAATCACTTTTGATAGCCCTCTCGAGCAGATTCAGATGACTTTTTACTTTCTCTCTCTCTTCAACGAGCTCTTCTGTTAATTTTAACAGTTTTTTATAAGATTCTTCGTCTTTGCTGTATGATTTTAAAAGTTCCTGTAGATTTTCCATAATAATCACGTGTAATTACAATACAATTAAGTGTTTAAGAGCTCATTTTTGACATGCAGAGACTATATCATTGCTGAATTTCAGCGTCTAAATATGATTAGAACATACTTATAAATCCAAATCATTCCTGAAAAAAAGATAAATCTCAACTTTTTTTACGCACACACCTTCATTTGCCGGATCATATGAGAATATTCCTTTTGTGCGAAACTTCTGACACTGATAATCTGAACCATTTCCACTCCCTGAGTGTTTATCCTGATAACTTTGTATCTTACTTACCGAATTAAATTCAAAAAATTCCGCGCACAGAATCGAAAGAAATTTCACTATTCAGTATTCCGTGCCGATATTCGATATTTAAAATGGCACGCAAAACATTTGAAATTCCTGAGATGTACCGTTCACCGGTCATACGCAATGTAAAGGAAGCTAACCAAATTACCGATCCCCGAAAAAAAGACCTTCATCCAACTGAGCTCGATTTCGGCCCTGTTACGTTTCTTATTCCGCGTCATTTTGGCTTTTGCTATGGTGTTGAAAACGCCATCGACATAGCCTACCGGACTGTAGAAGAAAATCAGGGAAAAAATATTTATCTGCTCAGCGAGATGATTCATAATCCCACGGTGAATGAAGATCTGCAAAAACGCGGTGTAAAATTTCTTTTTGAGACAGATGGCACCGAGCAGATTCCGTTGGATTCACTTCAGCCTGAAGATATTGTCATTGTTCCTGCATTTGGCACTACCCTCGAAGTTGAAAGCAAGCTAAAAGCCAAAGGGATTAATCCTTATCAATACAACACAACTTGTCCTTTTGTAGAGAAAGTATGGAACCGCGGTAATCAGCTCGGACGCAAAGGTTACAGCCTTGTTGTTCATGGAAAGCACTCTCACGAAGAAACCCGTGCTACCTTTTCCCATAGCGCTGATCATTCACCCGTGGTCGTGGTGCTGAACCCGGAAGAGGCCCGTATTCTTGCTGAAATCATAACGGAGAAACGGCCTCTTGATGATTTTAAATTGTATTTCGGACATAAATCCACGGATGGATTTAATCCTCTGAAAGACCTTGAGTATTTTGGCGTTATCAACCAGACCACCATGCTTGCCACAGAAACACAGGAGGTTATGGATATTCTGAAAGAGGCCGCCAAAGAACGCTTTGGTGAGGAAAAGGTATTAGATCATTTCGCTGATACTTCTGATACTCTGTGCTATGCCACCAACGAGAATCAATCAGCAACCTATGCCCTCGCTGATGCCAGGCCTGATATTGCAATTGTTGTGGGAGGGTACAATTCTTCAAATACCATGCATCTTGTGGAAATACTCGAACATCACTGTCCGACGTACCACATACGGGATGCCGGTGAATTCAATTCATCTTCAGAAATTCATCATTTTGATCAGTGGAAAAAAGAAATCCTGACTTCAAAAAACTGGCTTCCGGTTACACATAACGGGCTGCGGATTGCACTTACATCAGGTGCTTCCTGCCCGGATATTCTCGTAGATGAGGTATTGTTGAAAATTCTTTCCTTTTACCCGAATGCAAGGCCTGTGGAAGAGGTTATCAGTCCGTTTGTGAAAACCGCCGCACTGGAATATTAGTCCCCATACGATAAAAAACAACAGAATTCAGAGGCAATTGTTTTACTGAGTTTTGAGTCAGGGAATAGGTCTGTCAGTCGGGAACAATACGAAAGTATGAAACCCTCTGTGGCTGAAAACTTCGCAGCCTCAGTATGTAATCCGTCTCAAGGATGTCAATATCCGGGGTTACTCTGCCCGAATCGTCTTCTTCAATTACCGAATAATCCACATAAGCTGCGAAAGGACGGGTTCCCTGAACTTCAGTATATTGATGAATGGGCACATCAAACCGCACAGTAATGGTAGAGGGATTATAACTCACGGCACTGTCAACCGGCAGGTTTCTTGTGCGGATAGGTACCCTGATTTCAGCTTCCGTGAATTCGCTTACCTCAAGATTTAACATTACGTTTTGAGGTTCTACCGAAATGCCGGTTGCCTGTGCAACGCGTATCTCCCTTTGAACATTACCACTTATTTCCCGCAGATCTCTTTCTTCCGTGTACCACTCCTCCAATTCTCTGATCATTGATTCTGCACCTGTAATGGTAACGCTGTCCGGTATAATTTGAGGTTCCCGCAATAATCCGAACTGATCTCTTATTGTTATGTTTACCAGATTCCTGATCGGAACTCGTTTTGTTTCTTTACGTTCGGTTTCAATCATTATCCGCGACGGTTCCACACGTACGACATTCAAATCTGAAAAGACTCCAATCTGGTTTCGCACCTGCTCAGCCAGGTTCACATCATTTACTTCTGCATTTACCAGTACACGGGGAGGATTGCTGTAAACCGAAATAAGCTTCCAGCCTTCGCCGGTCAGGCTCACGGATGCTGTTTCAGGCACATCACTGCTCAGTGTAACATCTTCAGAAAGGTTGGTAAGCAATACCGGTACCTGGATCGTAATATTAAAATCCCTGCTAAGATTAACAATAAACCAAAGGCACAATGCAATAAAGAATGCAATACTGAAAGCAGTTATTTTTTCCTTGTTTTGAAAAGAATCCGTATCAGTTTCTTCCGGCTTGGGTGCCGGCCCTCCTGAAAAGAAGTACTTAAATCGCTCTGATATAAAATTGAAGAGTCGCATAGACGTAAGATAACTATTTAAAAGTCATATTCATGTGCGCACAATTATTTCTTTAACAACGTCAGATTCTACATGGCTGTTCAGCTTTTTAGAAATTGAAAACCTGTTTGTATGGATTTCATAACGCCATGCCTCAGACGTAACTTTTACAATGAGGCGTGGCCCCTCAAAATGCAATTCTTTTGTAACATCATTAATCCTCTCACCCACAATCAATGGCCAGGCATGTAAAACCATACCACGTTTCAACTCCGTTTTTTGGGGAATTTTTTTGATGAACTCCTTCAAAAGTTCATTCATCGTTTTTGGTTTTCTTGCAAACGCCATCTCAGTATTTGGTTGCTATTTTTCCATTATTCACTGTTAACCATGTATTTTCTCCGTTTCCACTGAACTGTTTTTTCTCAAAAGGCCGCTCTGATGCAGATGTTATAAACGTTTGTCCGGCGTGTTTATTCAGTGTTTCTGTAATAATATCTGTTTTTTGCTGATCCAGATTTCCGAAAACATCATCCAGCAGCATAATCGGAAGATCCTCCAGTTCATCAGAATAATAAAATAACTGGGCCATTTTCAAAGCCATCGAAAACAGTCTGTGCTGTCCCTGGGAACCGTAATTTCTCAGTTCCATATCATCAAGGTAAAAAATCACCTCATCGCGGTGGGGGCCAATCAGGGTTTGTTCCCGTTCCGCTTCTTTTTCGAAGTTTATTTCCAACAGCCTGGTATACTCGGTATGGATTTCGTCAAAATCTGAACATTCCCTGCAAATAGTTTGATACTGAAGTGAAGGTTTCAGGTTTAGACCCGTGATGGTATGATACTGGTATGCAAGATAGTCCTTGAATTTATCAAGCACTTCCCCCCTTTTTTGAATAATTGCAGCTCCTTTTTGCGCAAGCTGAACATTCCATGGTTCCAGATGTGCACGCAGGGAATTCATCGGGCCGTTAAATTCCTGCAACAGGGTATTCTTTTGTCTGCGGATTTTCCTGTAATCAATCAGGTTTCTCAGATATGTTGAGGATATCTGGCTAATCATACTGTCGAGAAAAGTACGTCTCTCAACTGGCCCCTCACTGGTTAGTTTGAGATCTTGCGGGCTCAGCACCACAACAGGAACCATTCCTATCAGGTCAGAGAATCTTTCAACAGGGCTGTCATTCACAAAAAATTTCTTTCCCTCTCCTCTTGAATAACTGCAGCTTATCTTAAACTCTGATCGTATAGATCCCTTAAACCAGCCGTGAATCATGAAATATTTGTGATCGTTATGAGCTACATACTGATCGCTGTTTGTCACAAAACTTCTTGTCATACAAAGGTAGTGAATGGCATCAATCAAATTGGTTTTACCTGATCCGTTTGGGCCGGTAATAAGGTTAATGTGCGGTTTAAACGTAACATCGGTTTCTTCATGGTTACGGTACCCCCTTAATGAGATAGCTTGAATTTTCATTCTTGAGGCCTATTCTCTATTAACCAGGGCTCCAGCCATTGCCATGTACACGCTGCGATTGCCAGGGCTCCGCGTTCGTCAGGATGATCACCCCCGGAAACCCTCAACAGGTTAAGGTTATTGCCGGCCTTTTGCTTTACGCACGGGGTATTGTCATAAAACGGAAATGTTAATGTTTCTTCTTGCAATGATTCATAAAATACCTGTGTATGAGGCTCTGTATCTGCTTCCTCAAAAAAACCTGTAGTAGATACAATAAATTCGCATTGATTGTTTTTACACCAATCCTGCATCGTTTCTATGAGTTTATACGAAAGTGATTTGGAATATCCCGATCCGGGGTAAAAACTATCCGGATCTGGAATTACAACATGGCTATTATAGGTATTAAAATTATTTGTAAGGTCTTTAAAATAAACATGCCGCCAGGCAAGCCTAACGATAACATTCATCAAGTGTGATTTTTCCTGCAGTTGGCGATACCACGTTTGTTTTCCAAGATTCATAAAAAATTTCCGGGGTTTCCATCTTTGGCTCTTTATTAATGCAGAATCAGTTT